>CBFGVZ010000070.1:0-16161 GCA_965652315.1 uncultured Saprospiraceae bacterium
GGTTCACCATCACTGACCCCAACTAGATGAGATTCCCATTTATCATAAAAACGGCCGGATTGTATTCCAGGATTTCTGAGCCACCGAATTCCTGTTTGACTGCTATTCTTCCGGTCAGAGATCAGAATGTCTACCAGGCCATCATAATCCATATCGATCGGATCGACAGACATGATCCATCCGGCTGTGGAAAGTAAATGGAATTTCCAGGTGTTAATGTTTCGAGGATCAGCAGGACTTTCGAGCCAGCCCAGGACGGCTTTATCCGGACCACGTTCACCAGATTTTCGTTTGGAACCGACAATCAGATCTACTCCATCAATACCATTTATTTCGTACGGCACCACAAACATCCAGGCGGATAATCCGCTGGCACATGGTACTCGTTCCGTTTTCCATGCCTCTGAATTCAGGTAATCGTCCAAATCATCCGGAGCCCAATGGAACCGAATCTGCTGATCCCCTCCTTCAGATGCTGTAACGAGATCCATCACACCATTTCCGTCCAGATCAACGAGAACAGCGTCTTCTACATCGGGCGAATGCAACTCCACATAGGACCAAAACGAAGTGACTTGATCTGGTCCGGGATTTATATAAATCCGGGTTACCCCACCTTCTTCAAATCCACAAACCAGATCCGGCCACCCATCGCGGTTTACATCTGCCAGCTTCACTCCGTCCGATCCAGCAGGTGGATCCGGGTCCAACGCAAACATGGGCCAGGGTTCACCGATTGAGTCCTTTAATACCACATCGTCAGCAGACAAAACAGAATTTGTTTTGAAAGAATAGACGAAGAGTTGCACCATATAAAATATGGCGGGACCCAAAACAATCAGTGAACTATTCAACCACCGCTTCATATACAAATCATTCGTTTCCACAGTTCCTCAAAAAAACGGTCCAGGTTAGGTGTTTTCAACGCGTCATTCCCGTGACCTCCCAGATCACCGTAGCCCTGATCATCTGTGATGACGACAATGACGTTGGGTAGATTTTGCCCTGCTGGAGGGACCGGGGCTCGTAGTAATACGCCTGAGAATAAAAAAGCAATGAGTGGGTAACTCGATGTAAATTCATGCGATGGAGATGAAAATGTTTTCATTCTGTTCGGTTGATACTACCCGAAAATTCAGTTCCGGACATCGGATAAAGTTACAAAATTTTTTTTGTAGCTCAGCAATGGCGAAGGATTGGATCATTTTCCCCGAACTTTGGAAATGCCGGACGGGATATATTGCGCTACAGAATGCGCTATTTGTCCGGAATTACCTTTTCCATCCATTCGAGCATATAATCCAGCATTGACGATGTAAAATGGTTGTAATCCTCCGGACCATAAAAATCAATGTTTTGTTTTCGGCCAAATAACTCATATACCCGAGCCACTTCATTAACGCATTTTTTTACATCGGAAAATGAATTGTACTGGTCCCAGGTAGGTGAAATAATGAGCAATGGCCTGGGGGCGATACTCGCAAGCACTTCATGAAAGTCAAATGGTATTCGGTTTTCCCGTCCGGCAAAAAAGCCCAGCCTGGGGATAAGACCATGAAGATGGGAATAGCCATAGATTCCCTCTGCAGTCTTTCCCGGCGTGTTCAATCGCAACGGAGAAAAACCTGAAACGGCCATGACTCCGGCGATGCGATCATCCAAAGCAGCACTAAACAAACCCACTGTACCACCAAGCGAATAACCTGCAGCATATATCCGTGACGGATCAATAAATCCAATTTTCGAAAGTTCGTCAACAGCCCAACGCACATCGGAAACCATGCGACCCAATTTCGACCAATGGGGGAAGCGTTCATAAAACAATCGCCCTTCCTCTACCCGCATTCCAAATCCGATCTGATCAAAAATGAAGACCGCGTTTCCGGCTTCGACCATTCGCTTGATGATAGGACCCGTCCGGGCTGCTCCCGTAGAGTAGGCGTATTCATGCAGATAAATAATAGCCGGCATGCTGAGACTATCCGAATGCCCCGCCTGCGTGGACGGATAGTACAATCGGCCAAACAGCATTGGTTTACTATCAATCCCGGGACCCAAAGTTGGATAGCCTATGGCCTCACGGAGGTAATCTGGCTGTTCACCAGGTCCGAGAGAAGGGGGTTCATGCCCCAGTGCCCATTCGATCGATTGTCGTTTCTTTTTCACCTTTTTATTCCAGGCAATTGTATCCTGAATCCCATCTGACGCCGAGTCCAGCAAAAGATCATCGATTCCTTTTTCCGGAAAACGCATCGGGTCGATCATTTCCCCGCTAATTCCCAGCCATTTGGAAAAACTATAATCATAAAACAGCCTGTTTTCAGGGGGGATATTCTTTCGTTCGAATACAAAATCGAAGAAATCAAGATATCTTTCCATATCGCGGGCTGCCGGAGCATGCAAGCCATTCCTCAAGTCAATCGCTATGTGATCCTCTGCCCCCAGGAACTTGTACACCTCCCGTGCAGAATGGTAAGCTTGTTCTATGCCCCATGGATTCCCGGCCGACTCAAACACGGAAGAAGTCAGCATAAGACCACGCGGAGCCACTAAAGCCATCAAAGCATTTTGATCTACCGGCATTTTAGTCTCCCGGCCGATAAAAAATCGAAGTCTGGGGTGCAGCCAATGTGGGCGGTACCAGGTCAGTAATTCGATCGTTTCGGTGTGATACCTGTCCGTCGTATACCGGAAAGGAACTTCACCGCCCGTTCCTCCGCTAATGGGGACCACGGCTTTGATTCTTTCGTCATATGCAGCTGCCCACAAAGCCATTTTCCCATTTCTGGAAAGTCCGGTCAACGCGATCTGATCTACATTGACTTCATCCAGTGAGTACAGATAATCAATGGCCCGTGATGCTGCCCATCCCCATCGCATAATCGTGCTGAAATCGTACTCCGGCCAATAGACATCCTCATAACCTTCGCTGTCATCGGAAAAACCATATTTCGGGTCGGTGGCCGTAAACCTACAACCGATATATCCCCGTCGAACCGCAGCTTGTACCCAATCATCCCGATCTTTTTTCCAGGGACAGATAAACACCGGAAACGGACCTTTTCCGGGTGGGATGATGAGATTTACATGAAGTTGTGCCTTGTGTTGCGGCCCAAATTTCAACAAAACGGTTCGGGAAGTCAGCTCGCCTGTTCTGCTTTCTTCCCGGACTTCAATCCTGAGATTTTCAGGTGGTGGTGGCACCGAACCTGTTATCCAGTATTGGGCCTGTTCCTTTAATTCTTCCCGTTTTCTTTGCCACTGGGCAAGCGTAGTGACGGGGATATTCTTTCCGCCTTCATCCAGTATCAGGGGATTGGGGAGGAAAGGCAAATAAGGATGGGCTTCAAAATCCGGTGGCAATTCACCTGTTCGGTTCAACCAATCGGTCCAGGTACAATCTACTGGTGAAACGTGCGGTGGTGGGGTGCCCGGTAACTGATCAGGTGCAACTGCCGTGCGATCTTCTCGCACTACTTTCAAAATTTGATCCAGGTAACCCTGCCGATCCGGTACCACCTGTCCATACAATTCAGTCGGCCATAGACCAGGAAGCGTAATAGCACAGATCAGAATCGATTTGTACCGGAGAATTATACCCTTCCAATTTAAGTCGGTTAAATGCATTGAATCAAATTTAAGCTCAAATATCTGGATTTATACCAGAATAGTATCCCTTACCAACCGTTATTTTGAACCATCTCCTGCGTGAGGTTTGCATCAATTACGGATTGAGGTAACGGGTAGATCGTGTCTCGATCGGTGATATGCTGTCCTCCGTTGTGATTATATTTCCGCACTCTTTCAACCAGTTTCCCGGTTCTGATTAGCGACCATCTCCTTTGTTCTTCCATAACCAACTCCCTGGATCTTTCATCCAGAATGAAATCGATATCTACGTCTTCTGAAGAGATTTGACTTGCGTTAGATCTTTTCCTGATTATATTCAGGGTATTTGCTGCATTCTCATACAGTCCCAAATAATATTCGGCCTCTGCTTTAAGCAAATAGGTTTCAGCTAGACGTAGATATACTAAGTCTGTATGGCTATAAAATTCATTCATATTATTTGGGTCTGTGCCCTGTATTTTACGTGAGAATGGCCAGTTGGCTCTTGCTTTATTATCCTCGGTTATATCATTACTCCAATCCATCCATAAGGTGTCACCATACGACCAGCCTTCTGGTAAGACATCAGCAGGGTATGGTGCATTCATTCTCTCATCTCCCAGTATAAAAAATTTCCTAATGGCGTGTCCGGAAAATCGGTCATCCTGAGGCTCATATGAATCCATTACCCATTTGGTTAAAGAAACTCGACCAAAACCTACTCCTCCTCTTTCGTATGTGGCTTGTAGCGGTCTTACGCCATTGACCGAGATATTTGGGTATCTACTAAAATGTACTCTTCTCATTAGAGCACCTCCACCACCAGTAACATTCAGACCAAATTGAAATACCCACAACGCCTCTGAATTTCCTTCTTCTCTGTTGGTATTACCTTCCAAAAACATATCCGTAAACGCTGTGCCAGAATTATTAACATTCACCCCATATCTTTCAACTACGAGATTATATTCAGGTGTATTAATCACTTTATTGGCCCAGCTTAAAGCACTATTAAAATCTTTGAGTGTGAGATACATTTCGGCCAGATAATGTTGAATGGCTCCTTTGGTGATTCTCCCACGTATTGTGGGCTCAATTCCAATGTGTTTTTCTGCAAATGTCAAATCCTCAATAATTTGTTTTCTAACTTCTGTTACTGGTGTTCTTTCCCAATCAGTTTTGATCGTTGATCCACTGGATTGATCCAAATTCAAAGGCACATCCCCCCATCCATAAGTAAGGTGTCGATAGGCCCATGCTCTCATAGCTTTGGCTTCAGCTATGATGTAATTTCTATTTTCCTCCATACTTCGACCGTGTCCTGCCCAGTCAATTTCAATATTGTTCTCCGCGATATTGATTATGGTATTCGCAGAATTTACAATTTTGTACAACCAGCTGAAAACATCCTCTATATCTTCATCATTGGGATTGTTGTGGTCTTTCCAGTATTCAGCTATCAATGCCGCGCCATATGTCCAATGATTTGTGACTGTGTTATCGGTACCATATAAAAACAATCCCCCCAATAATTGGTGTGATCTCAATCCTTCTTCTTTTTCTCGCCGAACCAACGAATAAAGCCCATTGATTCCTGCATCGAATCCATCATACGAAGTATAGAGTGTTTCTGCGGTAATTAGATGTGGTGGTTTTTCTTCAAATAAATCGCTATCACAGGATTCAAGAAAAAGCACCAGTATAATTATTATAAAGATATTGTATTTACCATTATTCATGTTAATATTATTTTCAATGCGAATAAAAAACTAAAATCCAAAATTGATTCCCACCACGAATTCCCGCTGCAATGGGGCCTGCCTTTGACCAGTTAACTCTGGATCCAATCCTCTCCATTTTGTAATTGTAGCTAAATTCCTTACGGTGAAAAACAACCTGAGCTGATCAAAAGAAATATGTCTGGATTCCCTAAAATCGTATGACAATGAGATGTCTTTTATACGGATAAAGTCAGCATTCTCATATACATAACCTCTGATTCCAGCCATCCATTCTGCTGTAAGATTATTGGCAACCCATTCATTTGTCTGGTTTTCTGGGGTCCACCAATTCTTTTTAATTGTGTTCAATCGGACATCTGCATTAACATAATCGGACATTAAATCATTTCTTCTTGTCACACCATGCACACCATGGATAAAAATATTTAAAGTAAAATTTTTATATAAGAATGCATTGGACATTCCCCATAGCAATTTAGGGTCAATCTGTCCAATAATCTGACGGTCCTCAGCAGTCAATTCACCATCATTGTTCACATCTTTAAGCTTAACAAAGCCTGGCTGCGATCCCCATTTGGCAGCCTCTTCGGTTTCATTGAGCTGCCAAATTCCATCCCATACAAAGTCATAGTTAACTCTGATAGGTTTACCTATAAACCATTCGTTTCCAACATCATCGATTTCACTTCCTGACTCATCCAATTCACCGTAAAGGGAGACTATTTCATTCTTGGTGAATGACATATTCATGGAGGTGTTCCATTGAAAGTTACCTTTCACAATATTCCTGGAAAGGAGAGCCATCTCGAACCCAACATTTTTGGTCTCTCCAATATTTTGTACGATCGAGGTGATTCCATGAACCGATGATATACTTCTATTTAACAACAAATCACTCGTGTGCGTTTTAAAAAAATTCAGATCTCCTGAAAGCCTGTCTTGAAAAATACCAAAATCCAATCCAATGTTAAGGGTCTTTGATGATTCCCAACCTAGTGTTTCCTGCCCCAATTTGCTAGGTATGTAACCGGCCAGTGTCTGTTTTGCTGATACCGTATTTTGTTCAATCAGCCTCGAAATAGATTCATAAGCTCCGACGGCCTGATTCCCATTTAAGCCATAAGAGACTCGTGGCTTTAGTTGGTTAAAAATGCTCCCCGAAGGAAAAAAATCTTCATTCGTCACATTCCATCCAAAAGCAACGGAAGGAAATATCCCCCATTTACTATCTGTCCCAAAGCCCGAATAACCATCCCTACGTCCTGTCAAAGTCATCAAGTATCGGTGGTCCCACGAATAATTCATTCTGAGCATTTGAGATATTAAGACCGTTTCATTAAATGAATAATCTGGAGTTACCAATTCTGCCTGACCTGATGAATAATATGAAATAAAATCATGTGGAAAGCCTGTTGCGCTTAAGCCCTGGCTCGAATAATGGAATTTCTCATAGCTATATACGCCCGTAGCGAATATACTGTGCAGTCCAATTTCCCTTTTATAAGAGAAAATATTTTCTATTACGGTATTAATATTTTTGGATCGGGCTGTTTCTGCATTTCCACGCGACTCTAATCCTTCTTTTGTATCTCGTCCTTTGTATAGGCTATAATCAGATGATTTAAAACGTATGCCTGTATTAATTCGATAGCTTAAGCCTTCAAGGAAAGGAAAATCTATATGTGCATAATTATTACTAGTCACCTGATGCGAGAGGTCCGTATTCTCAAATAATATATTCTGGAGCGGATTTCTCATTTGTTTATCATCCTCCCAAATGTAAATGGCCAGTCTGCCATCTTCTTCAAAAGCTTTAGTCAATGGATTCGTTCTCGACAAATAGGAAATATCAGGTCCCAATCCACTTTTGTCATTGTATGCTAATTGACTTTGAGTACCGACAGTAAGCCAGCTACTGATTTTAGTATCCAGGTTGATCCTTCCTGTATAACGGCGATAATCATCGTTCACCATCAGTCCATCCACATTCAGGAAGTTACCGGAAATGTAGTATTTTGTATTATTTGATCCTCCAGATACCGATAGATTGTATTGTTGACTCTGGCCTTTTCGTAAACCGAGATCTGTCCAATCGACCCATTTTCCTGATTCAAAAATTCTCTTTTCTGAATCTGTCAAAGCTTCGGGGTAACGAATCAATTTAAAGTCATAAAATTCATTGCCATCCATATATTCTGGGTAATTTGTATAATCCTGAGTAGCATAATATCCATCAAATTGTATTTTAGGCTTCCCTTCTAACCCCCTCAAGCTTGTAATCAATATCACTCCATTCGAACCTCTTGAACCATAGATAGCAGCCGATGAAGCATCTTTCAGAATCTCAATGGACTCAATATCGTTGGGATTGATATCTCCTAATGAACCACCATAAGGTATCCCATCTACCACAATTAAAGGAGTATTACTTGCCAGAATGGAATTCCGTCCTCTTATCACAATAGACTCTTCAGGAGAAGATCCGGAGGTGGTCTGTTGGATTTGAATGCCAGGTATAGAACCTTGTAAAGCCTGGGAAATATTAAGATTAGGAACCATTTCGAGTCTATCCTGACTTATGGATGAAACGCTTCCCGTAATATCACTCTTTTTCTGCGTTCCGTACCCGACTACGACCAGTTCCTCCAGCCTTTGTGCGTCTTCTGCCATTTGGATCACAATTTCAGTCCGGCCTGCCACTTCTACCTCCTGAGATTGATACCCAATGTATGTTATCACTAAGACTGCATTTTCGTCGATGTTCTCCAGTTCAAAACGACCTTCGAAATCTGTAGAAGTACCCTGTTGGGTGCCTTTCACCTGAATATTCACACCGATCAATGGTTCTCCCGTCATATCGGTTACCATACCTGAGAGAGAAAAAGGAGGATGGGTGAATTCCCTGGATAAAAATTCACGCGGAGATAAGGAATTCAACGGCTCAACATTACGGATGGTCTCCAGCTTATCCGGTGGCTTCCGGGTCAGCACAATTTGATAATCCAGGATTCTATATTGCATTTCTGAACCACTGAAAATTGTGTTCAGGACCGTTTCTATTTTTTCATCACTAACATGGATATTCACGATTCTACCAGGATTTATCTCTTCCCGGCTGTAAAAAAAACGGTAATCCGTACTCGATTCAATGGCAGCAATAACCTCAATAATGGTGGCGGAATTTAAATCCAGGGATATGTAATTTTCCTGACTAACTCCTGTTTCTGCCTGCATCTGGAAGATAATTCCCGCAATTAGAACCACTGTAAGTTTCATTTTAAGACCGAATTTTGGTATCGGACCATGCCTGAAACCAGGCCATTTCCTGAATTTTTTCATAACTTTGATTGGATTTTTGTTGTTTGACAATGACTTAAATCTATTTTTGAACCGAAATTCCACCCCACATGGAGTTTCGGTTTTTTGCTTTGTTAGTTGAGCATCAACTCATATTTGCTTTTTTATTTTTCATCCGGTACTTTTTTATTGATTATAATTCTATCCCCATTCGTTGTGTATTCAAACGGGGTATGGGCATTGAAAACCGTTAGGATTTGATCCAGTGTCTCATTTCGGAAAGTTCCCGTGAAACGTTTGTTGTTCAATTCCAAAAAACGATTCTCAATTTTCACGTCAAAATGCCGCTCCAGTTTTTTGAGGATCAGATCAAACCGATCATCCGTAAACAATAATTTCCCTGTTATCCAGGCCGTATATTTGTCCACGTTAGCGGCTTCCACCGTGATTTTCCCGTCTTCAAAAAGGGCTCGCTGGCCCGGCTCCACAGGCGTAAATAAACCTTCCCCCTCATTTATTTTATCATAAACCTGTACACTGCCTTCGACCAAAACCGTAAAGGTGTTGTGGTCATTCTCATAGCTCGATACATTAAATTCTGTTCCAGTCGCCCGCGTATTCAACTCATGCGTGTGGACGGTGAACGGATGGGACTCATCTGAGGTTACCGTAAAATAAGCTTCTCCATCCAGATACACATCCCGGGGAGCCTGGTTCAGGAAGCGAACCGGATAACGTAAGCTGGATCCCGAATTCAGGTAGATATGCGTGCCATCGGAAAGAGTCAGTTCAAATTTTTTACTATAGGGAACCGTCAATGTATTGTACACCAAATCTTCACCTATAGGGTCTGTGGCGGTAGCACTGCGCTCATATACCAGTTCCTGCTGGTTCTGTCTGGCTATTTCTCTGGACCCCTCCATGGAAATCACCCCGGAAGTATTTTCATCGAGTGTTACTACGGTTCCATCCTGTAGTTCGAGGGTGATGGCTGAAGTCACCTCATTCACGGCCATTTCAGCACCATCCGGATTTTTGAATAAATAAATGCCATAACCTATCACAGCCAATCCTATAAACACCGCAGCTATTTGCGCAACGATTTTCCAAACTTTGGGGCGTGCTTTTGCCGGTTGATCCTTCCTTTCCATTATATTTTCCCACATGGATTGAAAATCCTCAGGCGACAGCTTCTCCGACCGGATTCCTGTTTGCAATTCCAGAATGATGTTACGTGCCTGCTCTATCTCTGCCAGCTTTTCAGAATGTTCCTTCATCCAGTTGTTCCAGAAGGAACCCCGACTCGATTCCGGGTTGAGTACCCAGTCCTGAAATTCTTCGTCGAGTAAAAAATCCTCTGTTGTAAATGCTTCGTAATTTTTCATATATAGCGTCCACGATGGTACATACTTTATAAGAGGGGGTAAACTGAAAATTACTCTATCCAATAGAATTTTTTTTTGAGAAATTTCGCAAACAGCAAAATATCCACATACTTCGGATTGTCACAATAATGTCACTGAGAAATAGGATACCGGAATCCTCCGCTTTAAGATATTGTTAATCCACATTATTATTTACGACGTCCGTTTACGAAAGTTTTCGGGAGGCAGGTGAATTTATCAAGAAGGTTTTTGGCCATACGAATCCGCCATGGAAACCTGGACACTTATCACAAACCATAGTTAGTTAGAATGGCGAAACTGGGAATTTCGAGGGAATCGGCCCAATTGTATATAAACCATTGTCCTCCAGTAGTCTACAAATTACTCAGTAAATATATAATTTGAACGGTCATCAGTCCGCCCATCAACTTCTTTAGTCGATCCAGCGTCCGCGCCATCAGATTGTAAGCAGCCTTTTTGTCCGATCCAACGATTTGAGCGATTTCTTCATAACTCAATTTTTGGTAAAATCGCAGAAAAATGATTTCCCTTTGTTTGGCGCTCAATTGAGAAAGCGCTTCATCCAATCCGGCCTGTTGGCTTCGTTCCTGTTCCCGGTCGATGTATTGCTGCTCAGAAGAGTCGACGTGTATTTTCATAAAATATTTGTCCTCCTCCACCAAAATTAACTTCCTATGCTCTGTCGATTTGGCGATAACTCTTCGGCGCAGGGAAGTGTACAAATATGCCCGGACCGATCTCACTTCGCTCAAATTTTCTCTTGATGACCAAAGTTTTATAAAGAGATCCTGGATGGCGTCCATGACCATTTCCCGATGTGGGAAAATATTCATTCCATATCCGTACAATTCATGTGTAAAGTCCTGATATATATTAGAAAATGCGGTTTCACTACCCGACCGAAATGCTTCCCATTGTTCAATAGCATGCACGGAAGCAACCTGGTTTGATGATTCCTCATTTCCAGAATTTTGTTTTTTGATGGGGTGATCACGCGCTATTTTGGAAGACAATACAGTCATTTATCCTTACCTCATGTTCGATTGTAAACCTTGATAAATATACAATTTCATTTTTAAAAATACCGTATCGGAAAGCTTACGGGATATTGAGAACGAAACAGGATACACTATAAAAAACAACTATCTCTTCATTCCATCTTCCGCTCCATTTCTCTCACAATAGCCTCTCCGATCGCCAGACAGGAGGTTGCGGCTGGAGAAGGAGCATTGCGTACATGGAGTGATCTGCCGAGGTGTTTGAAGTCAAAATCGTCGATCAGTACGCCCTCTCGGCTGCAAGCCTGTGCCCGGACACCGGCACCACCCGTTTCAATATCGTCCATGGTAATTTCCGGAATCAATTTTTGCAACGCACGGGTGAAAGCCTTTTTGGAAAGGGTTCGATAGACCTCGCCCATCCCGGTACGACCGTACTTCAGGGCAATTTTCCAAAACCCGGGCCAGGTCATGGTTTCCATTGTGTCCTCTGCGGAGAGGCTACGAGGAGCGTACCCCTCTCTTTTCAAAGACAGCACTGCATTGGGCCCTGCCTCGATCCCACCTCGAATCATCCGGGTAAAATGTACACCCAGAAACGGAAATTTTGGGTCTGGTACCGGATAAATCAGGTTTCGGACGAGATATTCTTTTTTCTCTTTCAATTTATAATAGCAACCTTTGAAGGGAATAATCCGAAGGTCATTCGTCGGATCGGAAAGTCTGGTTACCCGATCCGAATGCAGCCCGGCACAACTCACCAGGAATGATGTCCGGTATATGTGATCCATGGTCTGTACAACTACCTCATTTTGGCTATCGTGTATGGAAATGACCTCTTGCCGGAACGCGATGGTACCGCCGGCTTCTTCAAATAAATGCTGTAAGCGGTCCGCCACCGCCGGGAAATCAATGATGCCAGCCTGCGGTACCCATATAGCTTTCACCCCTTTGACATGTGGTTCGATATCTATAATCTCCGGTCCCTCAATCATCCGGAGACCGTCGAGACTATTGGCGACACCCCGGCCATAAATGGATTCTAAAACCGGAATTTCTTCAACAGAGGTAGCCACGATCAATTTACCACAAATGTCAAACGGAACGTTGTACTCCTGTGCAAAATCAATGATCTTTCGATAACCAGCAATACAGTTCTGAGCTTTCAGGCTACCCGGTTTGTAATAAATCCCGCTGTGGATCACGCCGCTGTTGTGGGAGGATTGATGGGCCGCTACCTCGCTTTCCTTTTCCAGGATCAGTACGCTTTTCTCCGGAAATCGCTTCCTGAGGTGGTAGCCCGTGGACAATCCCACCAGACCGGCACCTACAACGATGAAATCAAAACGATCGCTTTTACTATCCATGAGGTTCTCCGTCAATTTTATTATGATTTCGGCTATCTTTAGTAAAAAGAAACGTAATCAGTGAAATAAAAATAGCCAGTGTAATATACCAAAAAAACAACTTTTCATGACCGGCATTTTTCAACCACAAGGCGACATACTCCGCTGTTCCTCCAAAAACGGCCACCGTGACCGCATGCGGAAGCCCAACGCCGATTACCCTTACTTCGGCCGGGAAAATCTCTGCTTTAGCCACCACACTGATACTGGAATAAGTGCTTAAAATAACCAGGTAAATCAGCAGCAGTCCAAATATTTTCCAATTGGAATCCGAATGACTTAAGGCATTCATGATCGGTACCGTGGTCAGTACACCCAGTACGCCAAATGTGAGCAGCAGAGGCCGTCTTCCTATCCGGTCTGAAAGTGCTCCGACGAGGGGCTGGATCAGGGCGAAAATCAGTAGCCCCACAAATGTGATCAACGTGGCATCTTCCTTGGAGATTCCCCCGGTATTGATCAGGTATTTTTGCATATATACAATGGCGGTATAGAACGCCAGCGTTCCACCCATTGTCAGTCCCACTACGAAAAGAATAGACCTGGGGTGCCGGATGAGTTGCGATACAATATTTCGTTTCCTGGCAGATGTTACAGCGTCAACAGATCTGAATGCTCTGGTTTCTTCCAGATGTTGCTGCAGGAAAAACATCCCGAGGGACAGCACCGCACCGATAGCAAACGGTAATCGCCAGCCCCATTCGTACAATTCCTGCTCGCTTAAAAAATATTTCTGAAGGATGACAAGAAAGCCCAATGCGATGATCTGACCACCAACCAATGTCATGTATTGAAAACTGGCATAAAAACCCCTTCGGTTTGGCGGGGCCTTTTCGGTCAGGTAAGCCGTCATGATGCCCGTACCTCCACCAATACTCAGTCCCTGTAAAAGTCGGGCAATGAGCAATAGTACCGGAGCATAAATACCGATCATATCATATCCTGGCGAAACCGCTATCAGAAGCGAACCGAGGGACATCATGATAACCGACAACAACATCGATTTCCGTCTCCCATACCGGTCTGCAAATGCACCCAGAAACCGCCCCCCGATGGGTCGCATCAGGAAGCCCAGGGCAAAAATCCCTGCAGTCTTTAACAGTTGTACTGTCTGGCTTCCATCCGGAAAAAAAGTAGCTGAAAAATAAATGCCAAATGCCGCGTAAATATACCAATCATACCATATCAGCAAATTCGTCAGTGCACCGCTGGTAATAGCTTTGGTTGAAGTAGTAGGGCTGATCAATGTTTTGGGTAAATTTAATTTTAATTTCAAAATTTATGCGGTAAAGTGGACTCCAATTTTTGTTTTTACAGAGTGTGTAAATAGGCCTAGCGTTTTCACCATTTCTGAATTTTAATGATCGCATACCTTGGGAGGTCACAAAACCTAATTCAGCCAATAGGTTGCCTTCAATACCATAGCCCTGTTTTTGGAAAACCGGTTATCCAAAGAATAATTATCGGTATATACCAGAAAAATATCAGACACGGGTTGATACCTCCACTGGAATCGCATATTGAGATTAAGATTATCGATCTGTTCGTTATATTGGACAAACAGGGTCCAGAATATTTTATCGGTGAAAGTCACATCAAACCGGGGTCCTACTAGCCAAAATGTATTTCGACCGAAAGGCCGGGGAAGATCAATATCCGTATAATTAACGTTCATGGATAGATTCACATATGGTTGAATCCGGTATCCGACCTGAGCCTCCATTGATTGAATATCTCCGTTAAAGAATCCCCCTTTTCTGGTTGTGACTGCCCAATTGAAAGTTTTCCGGGCGGAGGAAACAAAACTCGCCATAAATGACCCATAGCTATATTCTGATCCGGCATCCAGGAAATGATTGTTTTGCCGGGTGGGATCAAAATTCTGCTCCAACTTGACAAAACTATGTTGGTATCCGACATTAAATTCAGAACGATCGTGAAATACGACGATGTACGATAACGAATTGTTCTGTTCCAATTTATTCCACTCCTTCGAAAAATAATGTTCGCTGGAAAGGGTTGGACCATGATTGACAATCCATTTATTGGGAACAAACAACCACGTCAATGCGGGACGAAACAATTGGTATCCATTCCGGCGGATAAAACCCACTTCAGCGTCATAATTTTCACCCACTGAGGCCTGCGTGATTTCAGCCTGTAAATGCCTGGCCTTATAATGTAAAATCGCACCCTGGGAATGCGACTGGTCCTTGTCTCCCGGCTGCCAGGAACGGTGATAATAGAATTTACCCGTCCACGTATTGTCTTTGCTGGCCAGATTATAATCCATTCCCAAGACCCTGTTGTACAAACTGGCCGTATCAGGTTTACCCAGATATTCTTTATTCACTGCGATAACGCCAATGTTGGACCGCGCAAAAACCTTTTTCTGAACAGAAGCCACGGTATAATTTCTGGCCAGAAGATCCGGTGTTTGCTTGGTGGTCATATTCATCAGTCCCACCCGAACATCATTTCCGATTTTGCCATTTAAACGCAGGCCTCCAATGACCGGTGCATCCAGACCGATACGACGGGAAAAAAATGGGGTTGTATTTTCCAAACCATATCCTGAAAACAAATCACTGTTTTCGAGGAAAAATTGTCGTTTTTCCGGAAATAAAAGTTCATACCGGTCGATGTTGGTAATCTGTTGATCTACCTCCACCTGCGCAAAATCGGGATTGTAAGTGAGGTCCAAATTCATTGCTGAGGTGATTCCTATTCTCGCATCCATTCCAAAGTCCGGCTTAAATTCTCCGTCAGGATTTCTGATTTCATCTGCGCTATAACTACCTATAACATATGGTATTACGGACAACTGGGTTTTGGGATGTGGCAGGGGAGTTTCAAATACCAGGGTGCCGGTATGGGCCAGCGAGGCAGTAGGAAATTGTCTGGGAACCGGTGCCCAGGAAGATTTTTCATTCGATTTGAGATCGAGGCGGCTAAAGTTGATATTCCATTCCCGGCTTCCTTCGGGGTAACTGATTGATTTGAATGGAATTTCCATTTCGGTGATCCAACGGTCTGGATATTGCTTTGTCACAGAGATCCATTTGCAATCCCAATCCAGGTTCACCACGGAACCATCGGACATAGTTCCATCCCACTTTGCACCCGACGCGGACACACCAAAAGAATAACCCGTTGTCTGATCGAGGAAAGGATCGATAAAAACCAGGAAATTATCATTTTTACCAAAGCTGAAATCCCGCCGATACGATTCCATCACCCTTTTTCCGGGAATCGTGTCATAAAAAATAATACCGAGATAAAGGTTTTCAGAATTATATGCTACCAGAACTTCTGAGGGTTGGATGGCAAAACCTGTGTCAATGGGAAGGACCTTATGAAAACGGTCAGCCTTTTGTGCCATTAGCCAGTCCGCCTCAGCTATAATCCCGTCAATGCGGATCTCCTCCCGTACCGGTTTTGCATAATAGATATAGTCCGCATTAAACTTTTTGCCCGACGACTGAGCCGAACCTATCCATGGAAGTACACAAAGAAGGAGTAAATAAACAGCGCGTTGTTTCAAAAGTCCTGATTGTCGATCAATAATTATTCATGTATTAACCTCACCCTGTGATAAAAACCGGTGCGATGACCAAAAGTACGATAACCAAATTAAGAATTGTAACCGGCGCTGCGATAAATCCAACTTCTGTATGCAGGGAATTCTAATCATCAGAACAAT
>CBFGVZ010000071.1:0-16014 GCA_965652315.1 uncultured Saprospiraceae bacterium
CCACACCACCCTGTATTCTGACCTGGCTGTTGGGAAGTGGAAACCGGAGCATTTCACCACTTGCCGGATCTTCTTTCCGGGCTACCGTCCGGATGACCAGTTGGTAAGTGTACTGTTCCTTTGGACCTTCCGGCCCGCTCACCAAAGGTTCTTCGAGTTTGTGGTAGAAGAGATACAGATCATCGCCTCCTGCCCCACCAGGCCGGTTGCTCGAGAAGTAAGCGGTATTGATTACATCCGACCGATTGGGTACAAACGGAAGAAATTTGAAATCGTCGTAACTTGAATTGATCGGCGGGAGCATATTCTGCGCATAGACGTACTGATCATTGACCATGTATGTTTTATAAATATCGAGTCCACCCATCCCCGGCCGGTCGGAACTGAAATACAACGTATCATTGTACACGGAAGGGTATAATTCGTTCGATTCTGTATTGATGTCACTGACATTGAGAATTTCCGGCTCCCCCCACTGGTCACCCTGCCAGTCCGTATAGAACAGGTCATAGCCTCGCGCATTCTTGTCGATATCACTGGCAAAATACACCCGGTTGCCGTCCGGTGTCACGAAGGGATGCATAAAATTGACTTCCGATACGACAAAAGGCATGGGAACCGGCTCCGACCATACGCCTTCCTGATCTTTCCGGGCAAACATTAGTTTACAATACACATCATACTCTTCGTCCACTGCCTCACACCGGGTAAAGACAAAGAGTTCCTTTATGGCATCATAGCTGCCATCACTTTCGTGCAAATCGGTATTAACCAAAAAATCATCAAAATGATTCACTTCCTGATTCATGGATTGGAATATATCATAGAACTTGTGCCCGGTCCAGGCGTAGTAATTCCGTCCTTCGCTCTCATCGCGATCCGATGAAAATAAGAAATAATCGGGGCCGTAAACCTGGTTGAAAATATCAGATTTGGCGGTGTTCAAGGTCTTGAGATTCTCCACGAAAAGTTGCTTTTTCTGCTCCGAATTCACCATCCATTCCCGGGCCTGATTAGCGGCCAGTATATACTTCTGAAACCGTTCCTGATCATTGGTTTCGTCGGCCAGCATCTGGTAGGCCGCACCCGCTTCGCTGTACTGCCCTATTTTCCCGGACAAGTCAGCATACCTCAAAAGAGATTGCAAACCATACCCCCGGTCATACGCTTCAAAAAACCACTTCTGAGCATCTGGATAATATCCGATATGATCATAGGAATCTCCCAACATAAAGGCTAATTCCGATTTCACCTGTGGATTACGGGCCTGTTCATATTCTGGTAATAAATATTGAATCGCCTGAGCATATCTCTTCCGGTCGTATGCGGAACGCCCATCGACAATTTTTTCCGTGGTGGTGCACCCAGCGAGAATTGCTGCCAGGAACAGAAAAACCCATACCGTCCTCAACCGTACCATTGATTAAAAATAATAAAAAAAGGGCAATGTTGGTTGACATTGCCCCGATTATTCATTTGGATTGTCGGTTGATCAATCCAAGCCGCCGGTTTTAAACTGAGGCAGCTTCCCTTTTTTTCTTTTCCGGTTCAGTCTCTTTATCTTTTCCGGCACCCAGCATATCGTATAAGATAGGAGTGGCAACAAAAACCGTGGAATATACTCCGACGATAATACCGAAGGTAATCGCAAAAGCAAAGCCTTTGATACTACTTCCCCCAAAGAACAAAAGTAACGCAATTACCATAATAGTGGTAAATGAAGTAATCACCGTTCTGGACATTGTACTGTTGATGGCGTCGTTGATCAATTCATACCGGGATTTTTTACTGTAGCTGTTGAAATTCTCCCGGATCCGGTCAAATACGATCACGGTATCATTTATGGAATAACCAATAACGGTCAGGATGGCGGCCACGAAAGCCTGATCCAATTCCATGGAAAATGGAAGCAAACCACGCAGTAAAGAAAACAAACCGAGAATCACCAGCGTATCATGAGCTACCGCTACAACGGCTCCCAGACTGTATTGCCATTTATTGAATCGCACCAGGATATAGAGAAATATGCCGAGCAAAGCCAACAGAACGGCTTTCCAGGAACTACTTACTATATCTTCTGCCATTGTAGGACCTACCTGACTCGAACTCAGTATATGCGTGCCGGTACCATCCGTAGCGATAAAGTTTTCATAATCCAGATTACCGCCCATGACGGAATTGATGCCTTCGTGTAATTTGGACAGCACTTTTTTAGGGGCCTCATCAGAGGTATCGTCGATCAGATACGATGTGGTGATATTGAAATGATTTCCCACGTCAATCGATTTGATGATCGGGGTCGATTCAAAGGATACCGACAGGGCCTCGGATAGTTGGTCGATGTCCACTTCGGCATCCCTGGGGAATTCTATATTATACGAATAGCCCCCTTTAAAGTCCACGCCTAGTTCCCATCCTCTGGTAAATATTGAAATCAGGCAGATAACAGACAGGGATAAAGAAATTATATAACCTATTCTTCTTTTGGATAACCAATTGACTTGAAGGTTTGCCAGAAAATCCTTTGTTGAAGGTCTGAAAAATGTGACCACGCCTTTCCCTCGTCCATTCCAGTAATCGATCAGCAACCTGGATACCCATACCGCCGTGATAAAGGAAAAAATCACCCCCCAGATGAGTACTACCGCAAAACCTTTGATCGGACCAACGCCAAAATAAGCGAGGATAAATCCAACCAGAATGGTCGTGACATTGGCATCAATAATGGCAGAGTAGGAATGACTGAAGCCTTCTTTGACTGCATTGAGCGGGCTTTTACCGGCTCTGAGTTCTTCTTTAATTCGTTCATATATGATCACGTTAGCATCTACTGCCATACCGATGGTTAGGATGACTCCGGCGATTCCCGGTAATGTCAGTACGGTACCGTATGAAGCCAGTGCACCAAATATGAAAAACAGGTTGGTGAACAGGGCCAGGATTGAAATGATACCACCGCCATTATAATAGAAGGTCATAAATACCAAAAGTAACAGGAAGCCGGACACGAGGGTGATCACACTCTTATTGATATTTTCTTGTCCCAGGGAAGGTCCCACCAGAGATTCTGATATTATTCTGGTCTCGGCAGGCAATTTTCCGACTTCCAATACGGCGGCCAGATCATTACCATCCTGTACAGTGAAATTCCCGGTAATGGAACTATTGCCATCCGTGATCGGGGTATTCACACTAGGTGCGGAAACCACTTCGTCATCGAGGACGATTGCAATTTCCCGGTTATTATCCTGAGCTGCACGGGTGGTCAGGTCCGCCCAAATTCTGGCGCCCTGGTTGTCCATACTTAGGGAAACCGCCACTTCATTGGTGATGGGATCCGGTGCAGCCGTCGCTTTGATGACATGCTCTCCTGTCAGAGGTGCTTCGGCATTGGCCCTGCCTTTTTTGATGGCATAAAGGACGTACTTATTGGTTTGTTCTCCAGTGGTATAATCGCGCCGGGGGTCAGCACCCCACAGAAATTCCAGGTCTGTCGGAAACATTGATTTAATCTCAGGATCTTCCAGATAAGACATGACCAGGTTCCGCTGGTTGCGTTCCGCTTCTCCCATCGCTGCCAGTCCCATAGCACCGGAGAAATTTGGGGTAAACACACTAAACAATGGTCCAGTCTGGAAGGAGTTGTCCATGGCTGGTACATCAACGATCTGAGTCGTCGAGTCACCCGTTGGATTGCCCAGACTATCCAGAATAGCCGTTTTGATGGTATCCTTACGAGTCAGTTCCAGGGGCTGATTGTTTGCAGTTGAATCACCTGAATTTCGCTGACGGAGTCTTTCATTGGCGGTAGACAGTGTCTGGATTAGGTTGTTATCCGTGATCCGATACACGTTCCAGAACTCGAGATTAGCCTGCGCCTGCAGATAATTCCGGGCTCGTTCATAGTTTTCCACACCAGGCAGCTCCACCATGATGACATTTCTGCTTTGATCGAGGGATACATTGGGTTGTGAAACTCCGAATTTCTCCATCCGGTCTTTGAGCCGGTTGAAGGTGAGTTTGACGGTCTCATCTGCTTTCTCCCGCAACACCCGCATAACCACATTGTCGGCCGAATTGAAGGTAATATCTTCAGCCAGTACTTCATTCCGGGCGAATATGCTGGCCAGGGTTTTCCCGTTGGCCAATGCAGACCACTCCTGTTGGAAAGCGGTCATGTAATCCACACCAGATTCCTTCATTCGCTGATCCACGTTGTTGATCACCTGCCGGAAGGTTGGATCCTGGCTGTTTCTGGACAGATTGACCAGAAAAGATTCCAGGTCTACCTGAAGCAGGGCGCTCAATCCGCCTTTGAGATCCAAACCCAGGGCCAATTGCTGACTCTTGAGTTCTTCGTAGGTGTAATCCTTGAACAATGGAATTGAGAAAATGGGGACCCCGGACATGGAATCCAGATATGTTATCCGTGCTTCCTTTGTGAGGGAATCGATTTCCTTTTGCGTATCGCCTTGCTGACCTATGCGCTGTGCGTACTCCTCTGCCTGTTTTTCAACTTTCCATGTCGGGTAAATCAACAGATACTGGAAAGCGCTCACAATTGCGAACAAAATCAGGAAAAACTTGATAACTCCTTTAGCTTGCATGTTATATATGATGTTTTATCCTTATAGCTCAAAATCAGCGCAAATATAACGTTTATGTGAAAAGCGCTGTAATTTTATTCGAATTTTCATCGAAGAATAGATCTTTTCTTATATTGTCCTTCTGATTGATTTCGTTAGTCATCAGTATTTAGTAACTAAAATCAAATTTTTATGGGATTATTTTCATTTCTCAAAAAGGCTGGTTCCAATCTGTTTGGCAAAGATGAGGAAACCAGGGCGGAAGAAGCTGCAAAACAGCTGGAAGCTCGTAAATCATTGTTGCACAATGAAGTATCAAAATTGAATTTCAATGTAGAAGATCTCTCGATCGAACTCGATGACGATACTGTCACCGTGTATGGGAAAGTAGATTCTCAGGAAGAAAAGGAAAAAGTCGTTCTCGCTCTGGGTAATGTCACCGGCATCGCCACCGTGGATGACCGGATCAATGTGGTCAATCCAAAACCGGAGTCCACCTTCTACGAAGTCAAAAGCGGGGATTCGCTCTCCAAAATTGCCAAAGCACACTACGGCGACGCGATGAAATATCCAGTGATTTTCGAGGCCAATAAACCCATGCTCAGCGATCCCGATAAAATCTACCCGGGTCAGGTGTTGCGAATACCTCCCATTGAAGAATAAATTACTTCTTCAGATTCGTCAGGAAAATTCTAAAAGATCGAAAGCAGTAACTTCTCCGGAATTTACTGCTTTTTTTATTCGCTTTTGAGGATCGCCTGTGGGTATTTTTCCCGTACCTCCTCCAGTCGGGCCAGGGCCAGCCGTTCACTGTCATACGGTCCGATAAACATCCTGATCCAATCTCCCTTCTCTACAAACTGGATTTCACTGTTGCCCGTGATTGTGGGCAGATTTTCCCGACCTTTGTACAGTCCCAGAACGATAATATATTTTTCATGAGAACCCAGGAAACTGAATTTTTTGGAAGTAATTCCAGTCAGCTTAGGATTTTTTTCTTCTACTGTGATGGGCGTGTTCCGAGTGCCTTCCATAAAAAATGAACCCAGTTCCCCATCATCCCGGCGGAGAAAAACTATTTTCTCCTGAGTGATATAATCCGGATGCCTGAAAACAAGATGATACTCACCAGAATAGTAATTCACCACTCCAAACACACCCCGCCAATCAGATACACCTATGAGTTGTTCGGTTCCATCTTTTCGGATTCGGGATATTTCAACACCCTGAATGGGGATAAATGATTTTGCAGCCAGAATTCTGCCCATTTTGTATTGTTCCTGCCTCTGCATATAGAAGGTTTTTTCAAAATCTTTTCCTCCTTCCAGCAGATGGAACGGTAAAGTCAGAGAAATATACCCGGACGCACTGATGTAGAGCACACAGGTATCAGCTTTCCGGGCGTGAAATCGGACGACACCGTTTTCATCTGAAAAGAATTTACCGATGTGGCAGGATTGCAGATCAATCACCGCGTTGGCCACAGGAGCTCCGCTTCCCAGCGATTTGATCCGAAAGGTCACCTGCTGACCAAGAGCTGAGGTCCCAAAAGTGCCTAAGATCAGAAATAACAGCCCATTTGTTAATATTTTGTAGATTTTGACCATATAATTCATTCGACCATTAAAAATCCTGCTATTTTTGGAACTTACATCCAGGTAAGTCCGGGAACAGGTTTTAAGGTAAAAACTAATTTTGTGCTGTAATCATCCGGGGCGGAGATGACAGAGATCGATCCAACTGTCCGGCGCGTAAAATAACAAAAAAATTCAAAGAATGACCCAAATAAAATTTTGCCACATCGGATTTTTATCAGCTTTTCTGTACCTGTTTCCGTACAATATCCATGCCCAAAACGAAACGTATGTTCCCGGTGAGCTGATCATTCAAACCGATGGCAGCCCCTTGAGTACAATCCTGTCTTATTCTTTACCCACTTCCAGAAGTCAGCAAAAACTGGATTATTCTACTGAAAGTTTATCCACCGATATGGGCTATCATCTGATTCGTATCGATACGGAAAAAATGTCCGATCAACAGGTGCTCGAGAACCTGAAAGCCAATCCACATGTCATCGCCGTGCAGAGAAACCATTACCTGCAGGCCCGAAGAAAACCCAACGATCCGCGTTTTGACAATCAGTGGCCACTACGACGCAACACCTCTCTGAACTCCGACATCGACTCGGAAGCAGCATGGGATATCACGACCGGAGGTCGTATCGGTAGTCTGCATGACATCGTCATCGCTGTAGTAGACGATGGATTTCAGATTGATCATCCGGATCTATTCGAAAATATATACATCAATACCGGGGAAATTCCTGGCAATGGAATAGATGATGATGGGAATGGATACATCGATGACCACCGGGGCTGGAATTTTGAAACCAACAATGATTCACTGAATACGGGCAATCATGGAGAACCTGTAGCAGGTGTTATTGGTGCAAGGGGAAACAATGGAATCGGAATCGCCGGAATCAACTGGGAAGTGAAGATTCTTCCCCTCTTGCTCGATAAAAAATTCACCGATGCGGGTTTGTTGGCCAGCTACATATACGCTTACAAGCTCCGCAAAAAGTTCAATGAAACCAATGGAGCAGAGGGAGCTTTCGTAGCGGTTACCAATTCTTCCTGGGGGGCGGAAGGCTATTTCCCCGATGAATTTCCGGTCTGGTGCAATTTTTATGACAGCCTGTCCACGGTGGGCATTCTCAATTGCGTGGCTACTTCCAATAACAAAATCAATATTGACGAAAAAGGGGATATTCCTTCCCTTTGCCCCAGTGAATCGGTCATTGTGGTGACCAATACCAATATGAACCGCGAGTTAGTGGGTGCTTACGGTCCGATGAACGTGGATTTGGCCGCCCCCGGTGAAAATATTTATACCCTGAAGGATGAAGGGTATGGGTATGAAAGCGGAACTTCGTTTTCTGCTCCTGTAGCCAGTGGTGTTCTGGGATTGATGTATAGCGTTCCGGCCAGGGGGATTCTGGAAGCAGCATTGGCAGATCCCGAACAAACCGCACTGTTATTCAAAA
This sequence comes from uncultured Saprospiraceae bacterium, assembly GCA_965652315.1. Lineage (GTDB taxonomy): Bacteria > Bacteroidota > Bacteroidia > Chitinophagales > Saprospiraceae > Membranihabitans. The sequence goes on from CBFGVZ010000071.1 coordinate 7,633, forward strand.
ATATTTTATTGGGTAGTTTTGATGTCTCGGAAGAACTTTCGGGTAAAATAAAAGTGCCCGGCATTATCAATGCCCGCAAGGCCGTAGAAGGGGTTCTGGCTCATTTCACCATCGATGAAATCGAATATTGCGTGATCGATAGCCTGGAAGATAATCCATACTATCTCGACACGTTGCAACTGGGCAATGAAGTCATTCCTTCCGGCTCCAATTCCGGTTACCGACCGTTGGCCAGCCTGGTGGATTCGATGGAACAGGGAAGGTTTATTGCCACTTCCATCATTTCCAATGTTGAAAATGATTCATTGGATTTTGTGATCTGGATGGATCGAAACAGAGATTCGCTGTTTACCGAAAATGAAATGCTGGTTAACGAGCGTGCTACTGGTCGGTGGGACGGAAACTTCTTTATGCCCGAGAATGTGGATTCAGGATATTACAATCTGAGGGTCGCAGTCCTGGCCCCTACCGACAGTATCAACCCGTGCGGGGTTAATATCCCGGCATACGAATACGAAGATTATTCGGTTTATGTCAAATTGAACCCGCTGCTTTGTCAAAATCCGCCGCAGGTGGACACCATTATGACAGGCCCGGATTATCTACAGATTATGTGGGAGCATGTCGATAGCTCTGTTGCTTATGTATTCCGATACCGGCAACAGGGCGCCAATGAATGGGAAGATGAGATGGTGGATACCGCCAAAATGTTTACACTGGAAGACCTCGAATCATGCACACCCTATGAATTTCAGGTGCGTAGCGTTTGTTTTTATGATACCAGTGCCTATACGCCCATTGCCGTATTTTTCACCGCTTGTGAAACGGCGAGTGAAAACGAAGCGTTTTCCCAACAGATCGAACTGTATCCCAACCCGGGTTCGGGCGATCATCTGACTATCCGCTTCAGTAATGTATGGGAAGGCCTGCCCGCCTCCAATGTAAAGATCTCCCTATACTCTATGGAAGGTCGTTTACTAAGACAAAAGTTATACGACCGATTACCATCTGAATCCGTACAACTGTCCTGGCCGGGTTTGACACAGGGTTTGTATTTGATCCGTATCGATATAGCGGATCGCTTTGCGGTAAAGAAATGGGTAGTGCGATAGGGTGAAGGGAGTAGGAAATGGGAAATAGGAAATGTGACCCTGATTCGGAATTTGTGCTTAAGCAGCCCGGATTGTAAATGGTGCACGGAGCGGAGACGAGCCAGTTCCCAAAGTCCACAAACCTTATACGGATATATTCAGACATCCGGCCATTATCCCAATAATACTGATTATCAGCGGATAAATCCGTAAATCAGTTTGTCGCGAAGATGGCCCATCTGACAAAATCACGACAAGGTAATTTACGTGAGTTCAGGAGTTCTGATATTTGGAACCCGCACTAAAAAGACTCCCCACCCCTTCGGATCCCTTATCTAAGATGGCATGACATCTTTGGTCTTCGACTACATTCAGTCAGGCCTCGCACAGTATTATTTCCGAAGTTGAATTTTCCGACTACATAGTATCCGCCTTTACGCGCATCATTTTCCGTCCATCCATATGGACTGACTTGAATTTTTAAATTTTGGGTTTAAATACTTGTTTAAATCATATGTTTAACTTACTTTTGAATTGTCAAACACCACAATATGAGCACTGAAGATCAGAATACCGAACAAAAAATCAAGGAAGCAGCGCGGGAATTATTCCATCAGAAAGGGTTCGAGGGCACTAAAACAAGGGATATAGCAGAAGCTGCAGGAATCAACGTAGCCCTGATGAATTACTACTTCCGGAGTAAAAAGAAGTTATTTGACCTGATCATGTTCGAAACGGTGGAGACCTTCCTCCATTCCATCCTGGACATTATCCGGGAGGAAGACGGATCCATGGACCAAATTATGCGGAAGCTGGTAGCCCATTATATTCAGATGTTACAAAAAGAACCCGAACTACCCATTTTTATCCTGAGCGAAATTCGCAAGAATCCGGCAACTATTACCGATATGGTGAATCAACGATTAGAATTCCGTAAAACACCTTTTTTCCAGTTTCTGACTTCCACTATGAAAGCGGATACCCATAACCCTGCCAACCCAGGCCAAATCCTACTCAGTGCCATATCGATGACAGTTTTCCCATTCGCCGCCAAGCCATTGATCAGAGAACTATTTGGCCTTGATGAAGATGAATTTCAGCAATTAATGGAGGACAGGAAAAAACTGATACCATTATGGACCCAAAATCTGATGGAAGCAGATTGGTCAAAAAAAAGCGAAGATCATGAAACGTAAGATTGCATCCATAGTAACACTGGGACTCCACATCCTGCTCGGTCAGGGCGTCATAATGGTAGAAGCCCAGAATACGACCTACATCACGCTCGATTCCTGCCAGCACTGGGCCCGGCAACACCATCCCCTGACCGATCAATACCCACTCATAACCGAGATCAGTCAACTAAATCTTGAAAATATCGCAACCCACAATTACCCGGAAATAAATCTCATCGGAAAAGCCACGTACCAGTCGGAGGTGACCGCCATACCCCTGGATTTCCCTGGCGTTGACCTCCCCCGTGTTCCGTACGACCAATACAACGCCTATGTCGAAGTCAGCCAACCCCTGACAAATTTCAAATCGACCGCGCTTCAAAAAGCTCAGATTCAATCCCGGCAGGCCATTCAGGAAAAAGAAATCGATGTAGCACTTTATCAACTTTATGACCGGATCAGTTCGATCTATTTTGGTATTCTGTTAACCGATGCCCAACTGGAACAAAACCGACTGTCTCAAGCAGATCTGCGCCAAAAAACTGATCAACTACGGGAAGCTAAAGCATTTGGGACGGTGATGCAAACCGATATTGACCAACTTCAGGCCGCCGTTCTAAAACTAAGTCAACAGGAGTTAACTTTGCTTTCGAACCGTCAGGAATTGCTGACCGTTTTGAACCAATTCACAGGACAGAATTTCCCACCAGACACCAGGTTGAACCGTCCGGCACTGCCCGGCCGTCCTCATGAAATCCAACGACCGGAGCTGGAACTGTACAGGCTTCGCAAAGCAGAGATTGACCTCCAAAAGGAGCTATTTGCCCGGCAACTCAAACCACGGATTGGTTTATTCCTGCAAGGTGGATACGGCAGGCCTGCACTCAATTTTTTAAGTAGAGATTTCCAACCATATTTTCTGGGTGGAATCCGGTTCCAATGGAATATCAGTTCACATTATAATAAAAACCGACAATTTGAAATATGGGACATCCGGCAGAGAGTGATTGATACACAAAGCGAAACGTTCACCTTTAATACCCGGACAAAATTATCCCAATATTCTGAAATGGCGGATCGATATGAGGCATTGATCCGACTGGACCGGGATATCATTCAGCTCAGGAAATCCGTAAAGGAAACCGCAGAAGCACAATTAGACCTCGGCACGATCACTCCCCTGGATTTCCTGGCCATTTTCCACAAAGAAGAACAGGCGCGCCTGGACCTGGTATTACATGAAATTCAATTCCTTCAATCACAATACAAATGGCTCTATGAAAACGGAAATTAAATACTTTCAAAATGTGAGCTTTATAGTGGTGCTATTTTTCCTGGTCAGTTGCGCAGCACCCAATGACTCATTTGATGGAACGGGCTCATTCATCGCCACAGAGATTATGGTATCTGCAGAAGTTACCGGCGTTATAGAATCACTGGACGTCCGGGAAGGTCAGGTCCTGGAAAAGGGTCAGATGGTAGGACTGATCGACACGACCATGCTCCATTTACAAAAGGAAAAGATCATCGCGCAAATCCAATCCATGCGTCAGGGCCTACCAGATGTGCAGGCACAGACCCGGTATTTTGACCAGCAAATCGACCTGGCTCGAATCCAATTGGAACATCTCGAAAAAGAGAAAAATCGGTTGATTAACCTATTGACCATTGAAGCCGCCACTCAAAAACAACTGGATGATCTCACATCCCAGGTGGAACAGGCCCGGCAACAAATCGAAGTGCTCAAAAACCAGAAAAACGCACAGATCTCTGCATTGAGCACCCAAAAATCAGGGCAGGAAGCCCAATCATTGCCATTGATAGCCCAACTTAACCTACTCAATGAACAGATCCGTAGAGCTTACATCACCAATCCTACACCAGGCACTGTACTGGCTACCTACGCCGAGGAAGGGGAATTCACTACAGCCGGAAAACCATTGTACCGGATCGCTGACTTACACGAAATACATCTGAAGGCATTCATTCCCGGTACAAAATATCCCGACCTGGCGCTCCATCAAAAGGTGACCATCCTTACAGATGATGGGAAGGGAGGCATGTATGCAGATACCGGAACGGTCACCTGGATCAGTCGGGAAGCAGAGTTCACACCTAAAACTGTACAGACCCGGGATGAACGCGAAAACCTGGTGTATGCCATCAAAATAACCGTCCCCAATACTACGGGCCGATACAAAATCGGTATGTACGGAGAAGTAAAACTCTGAAAATGGCTGTCGTGACCATCGAACATATCAAAAAATCTTACCCGGATATCGGGAAACCGGCATTGGATGATGTGTCAATCGAAGTCCGGAAAAATGAAATACTGGGCTTGATTGGACCGGACGGTGCCGGTAAAACCACGCTTTTCCGGATTTTGGCCACCCTACTGATCCCGGACGAAGGCAAAGCTCGGATTTTAGGCTACGATACCGAAAAGGATTACAAAGCCATCAGGCAGAAAATAGGTTATATGCCAGGCCGTTTTTCCTTATACACCGATCTGACGGTTGATGAAAATCTAAAGTTTTTTGCCAGCATATACGGCGTAACGATCGAGGAGAATTACCACATTATCCACGATATTTATACCCAACTGGAACCATTCAAAAACCGTCGTGCCGGAAAATTGTCCGGAGGGATGAAACAGAAACTGGCGCTTTGCTGTGCATTGATACATCAGCCGGAAGTATTGCTTCTGGACGAACCTACGACCGGAGTGGACCCCGTTTCCCGAAAAGAATTCTGGGATATACTATCCCATTTGCGTACTCAGGGGATGACTACCCTGGTATCTACTCCTTATATGGACGAAGCCGAAAGGTGCGATCGGGTAGCCCTGATCGACCAGGGAAAAGTGATGACCGTTTCAACCTCAGCCAATATCATCGATCAGTTTCCGGTTCCGTTGTACGGTTTGTGGTCGCCGGACCTCAGACGGGCCCTTACAATATTACGAGACCATGAACTTATACACACCTGCTATTCATTTGGCGACTCACTGCATATCACCTTTCATGATGAACCGGCGGATGTTGTACGAATGGTCAGGGATCTCAGTTCAGCAGGGGTAACAAGTGTTCGGATGGTACCGATCGATCCGGATATAGAAGATTGTTTCATTAGATTAATGAGCCAACATGGAGCCTAATTACGTAATTGAAGTGCAAAAACTGACGAAACAATTCGGTGCTTTTACCGCAGTGGATGAAATTTCTTTTACGGTCCGGAAAGGTGAAATTTTTGGTTTTCTGGGAGCTAATGGTGCTGGAAAAACGACAGCGATCCGGATGCTCTGCGGGCTATTACTTCCCAGTTCGGGCCAGGCTACGGTTGCCGGTTATGATGTGTACACCCAATCTGAAGCCATCAAGAAAAACATCGGATATATGAGTCAGTTCTTTTCCCTGTATCAGGATCTTACCGTTCGGGAAAATATCCGATTCTATGCCGGGATCTATGGCATGAAACGAAGAGATATTAAAGAAAAAGGAGATCGCCTGATTGAAAAACTGGGGATGGAGGCGATGTCCCATCAATTAGTGGGGGATCTGCCTTTGGGATGGAAACAAAAACTGTCGTTTTCGGTCGCGGTAATTCACCAACCCCGGATCGTTTTCCTCGATGAACCTACCGGCGGGGTAGATCCCATTACGCGTCGACAGTTTTGGGACTTGATTTATGATGCTTCAAGGAATGGCATCACGGTTTTCGTCACCACCCATTATATGGATGAAGCGGAATACTGCGACCGGATTTCCATGATGCTCGATGGACGAATAGCGGCTCTTGGCCCACCAGCCGACCTGAAGGAAAAAATGGGTGTCCAGTCCATGGATGAATTTTTTTATGAGATAGCCCGTAATCAGAAAACGGTTGCGTTATGAAAAGCTTCAGAGCCATCATACGTAAAGAATTTTATCACGTTTTCCGGGACCCGAGGACTATGTTGATGCTGTTTGGATTGCCGGTACTGCAAATATTGCTTTTTGGATTTGCACTGAGCAACGAAGTCCGAAATATTCCAATACTTATTCAGGATTTTTCGAAGGATGCAGCGACCGCACAACTGGTCGAAAAATTCCGGGCCAGTCCATGGTTCACCATTTGTGATCCGGGTGCAATCAGCACCGATATCGGATCCGAGTTTCAGAAAGGTCATATCCGACTGGCGTTGGTCCTTCCGGCGCAGTTTATAGAGAAATTGACCCCGGGTGCCACAGTTGAAATCCAGTTGATTGCAGACGCCACCGATCCCAATACAGCGACTCGAATGATCCAGTACGCCTCTTCCATCATCCAGGACTTCCAGGGTGAATGGATGAATATTTCTGAATCACAACCCCTGATCCAAATAGAGACCAGGATGATTTACAATGAAGACCTAAGCGCTGCACGGAATTTTGTCCCCGGCCTTATTGCACTGATCCTGTTACTGATTTGCGTTCTGATGACCTCGGTTTCGATCGTCCGGGAAAAGGAAAAGGGAAATATGGAAATTTTACTAACCTCGCCGATCAATCCTCTGACAATTGTATTGGCCAAAGCAATGCCTTATCTTGTCCTTTCCCTGCTCAATCTCGGAATCATTTTATTGTTGAGTGTTTTCCTGCTCCAGATTCCCATAGCGGGAAGTCTGCTACTTCTTATTGGTGAGAGCGTCTTGCTGATCGGGACAGCCTTGTCCCTGGGCCTGCTGATCTCCATCGTAACCCAGACCCAGGAGTCCGCCATGATGATCTCACTAATGGGCATGCTGCTTCCGACTTTGTTGTTCACAGGTTTCATGTTCCCGCTGGAAAATATGCCTTTGGCCCTGCAATATTTTGCCAATATTATGCCGTCCAGATGGTACTATGTCATCGCCAATTCTATCATGATCAAGGGCCTGGGTTTTGAAGCGATCTGGAAAGAGACCCTTATTCTGATGGGGATGACTGCGGTTTTACTTTTGCTGAGTATTCGAATGTTCAAATCAAGGCTGACATGAATACGCTATTACATTTACTCCGTAAGGAATTCCGTCAGATATTCCGTAATAAGATCATCCTGAGGATGATTCTGGCCGTACCGATTGTCCAGCTTTTGATCATTCCGCTCACCGCTGATTACGAAGTAAAAAGTATTCAGATAGCCGTCGTGGACCAGGATTTGAGTTCGATGTCCCGCCATCTGGTACAGTCCATAACGGGGTCGGGATATTTCCAGTTACGGCACTTTGGGCAATCTTACCGGAAGGCGTTTGAAAGCCTGCAAGACGGATCGATAGATCTGATCCTGGTCATTCCCGGGGACTTTGAAAAAAATCATGTTCGCGAGCAAAAAACGTGGCTGTACGTGGCAGTCAATGCAATCAATGGAATGAAAGCACAGGTAGGCAACAGATACCTGATACAGATCATTCAGGAATTCAACCAGGACATTCAGCTTCAGAATATTTCCTCAAAATCAGGCTCGCTACCCGTCAAATTCGAACTTCAACCCCGGTATTGGTTCAATCCTACGCTCAGTTATCCATTGTTTATGGTCCCGGGTATACTGGTCATATTGGTGACCATGGTAGGTGGATATATGACTGCACTCAACATTGTAAAGGAAAAAGAGACCGGTACCATCGACCAAATCAATGTGTCACCGATCCCCAAGGTGTGGTTCCTCCTGGGTAAACTGATCCCTTTCTGGGCGCTGGGTATGATCGTATTCACAATTGGTCTTTTTGGGGTGGGGTATCTCGTATATGGGATAGTGTCGGAAGGCCACCTGGCCATAGTATATCTGTATCTGGCAGTTTATCTGGTGGCGATCCTTGGATTTGGTCTGCTGCTGTCCACCTACTCCCAGACCCAGCAGCAGGCCATGTCTATGGCCTTTCTCTTCATGATGTTGTTTGTACTGATGAGCGGTTTATTCACACCGGTTGAGAGTATGCCGGTATGGGCACAGTGGATTGCGTTCGCCAATCCAGTCACCTGGTTCATCGATGTGATCCGCATGGTCATTTTGAAAGGGAGCCAGCTTCAGGATATTCAGCTTCATTTTATGGTTATGGCCGGGTTTGCACTGATATTCAACTCCTGGGCAATCCTGAATTATCGCAAGAAATCATAAAG
>CBFGVZ010000072.1:0-15946 GCA_965652315.1 uncultured Saprospiraceae bacterium
TTTTTTTCAGCAAAAAAAGTAACAGAGACCATTTTATATTTCACTCGTAGTAACTACAAGGTCACTTATAGGAACTTTTGTTATGCATCTTTTCCAGACTGTAGGTGGTGAATCATTGGGGAAAAGTCAGAAAGATGTGGTGTGAAAGGGAGCCGGGGCGGGAATCGGAAAACGGTAGTACGCTTCATTTTCCAGGAATACCTCAGCTTCATGGTGCCTGCAAGCCAGATGGTGAACAACAAGATAAAATCGTGGAGGACTGTCACTCCAGCCAGTGGTTTTCCTGTATTATTCTGATGCCTTCCACCCGCACATCATTTACATTTTCCCGGGTATCGGTGAATGGATTGAACGACTCGGACATGGAGTCCACGGGGCGGTTGAAAAGACCGGCATAAAGAATTTCTTTTTCGGGGATGGAAATCATGAAGCCCCGAAATCCTCCCTGCCAGCCCGTGTGCGAGATGATCTTCACATCAAATGCATTACCGGGATGATTCGGTTCAGCGATGAACCAGCTCAACCCCACCTCAGGACTTTTATAATTGGTCCAATTGGGCATATTCTGCACCTCCCGGGACCGCTGAATAACGTTTTCAGGTAAAAATACAAAATTCCGGATCGCAGCTTCATACCTGGCCAGATCCTCGATCGAACACCAAACACCTCCGTTTCCAGCCGCAGCAAAGGTAGGTTCTTCGCCATAATCCAATTCGATATATCCATCCTCACCCCGGACATAACCATGTGCTACACCAGTCTCCGGATAGGGCCCATCTGTGATTTTACTGTGGATCATGCCAGTGGGTTCAAAAATGTTTTCCCGGATAAAGGATTGCCATTTATCACCCGTGACTGACTCTATGATCAGGGCCAGGCCGTTGAATGCCGGATTGGAATATTCAAACCGTTCACCAGGAGTGAAATGGAGATTTTCCGTATGTTTGATCGGTTCAAAGTTTTCAGCGTCCCGTGCAGTGAGGTAAAATTCAAACTCCTGTGAAACCTTTCTCGAATCCGGCAGACCGGAGGTATGGGTCATCAGGTGGCGAATCGTTACTTTTTCAGCGATGGCAGGATGATCAAAATCATCGAAATATTGTGCCAGATTATCTTCCAAAGAAAGCCGTCCCCCCAGTTCGAGCATTAAAATACCGTAGGATACAAAAGTTTTGGAAATCGAACCGGTATTGAAAATGGTCTGAGGGGATATTTTCTCCCGGTTATCCAGGTCAGCGATGCCGTAACTTTTTAAAAATACGATTTCTTCTCCCTTTTGTACAATGATTGCTCCGCCAGGTTCACCCTGTTGAAATTGACCATCCCATAGGCTTTCAAACTGGGCATGGAAATCCTTATGTGGTTGGTTACAGGACATAATCAGTATTGAGTAAATGATGTGCAGAAAATATTTCATTGCTGAGCGAACTGTCCGGGTACGGTATGCCTTTTGCTATTTCACTTTTTCTTCTTCGACTGGGAGTATGCATATACCGATGCGCCGACTACTCCTGCTTCATTTTGCAACGTCGCTGGAATCACCTGAAATTTGACTTTAATTTCCTTTTCATAGTTTGAAAACTTCTTGCTGATTCCACCGCCGATGATTACGGTGTCAGGTGAAAAAAGCCGATCTAAATGGCGAAGGTATTTATTGAATCGCTTTCCCCATTCCTCCCAGGACAGGTCGTCTTTTTTCCGCGCGGCATTGGATACATGCCTTTCGTAGATGTCTCCTTTATAATGCAGGTGACCCATTTCAGTGTTGGGGATCATCTGTCCCTCATAGAAAATGGCTGAGCCGATACCGGTCCCCACGGTCAGGAAAATGACCAGGCCATTCCGGTCAAAATCTCCCGTTCCGAAAGCCATCTCAGCCAATCCGGCTACGTCCGCATCATTGGCTACATAACAGTCCATGTCAAATTCCTTCCTGAAAAACTTTGCGATGTTCTTTTTGTACCAGCCATCGTCCACATTCGTGGCAGACCACGCCCGGCCTTGTTTGATAATTGCTGGAAATCCAACACCGATAATGCCCTCATAATCGGAAAACTCCTGTTTAATGGCTTTCTTGATGACTTTGGTTACTGCCTTGGTGGTACCAGGCCTGGGGGTCAGATACTTGAAACGTTCAGTGATCAGTTCGCCTGAATGCACATCGGTGATACCCATTTTGATTCCCGTACCTCCGATGTCAATACCCAGGACGCCTTCTGATTTCTTCATTTTATTTGATTTCAGTGATTTTCATGGTAATATCCTCCAAAGGTCTGTCGTCCTGACGGGTTTCTGCCTGTGCTATTTTATCGATCACATCCAGACCCTTGATAACCTGTCCAAATACGGTGTATTGCCCATCCAGAAATGGAGTACCACCGTGCTGTTCATAAGCCTCGATTTCATCTTCCTGATAGGAAATTTGGCTGCGCTTACTGAAAACTTTGAGATCGTCCCTGCTGATGTCACCACCGTGGACGATGTAAAATTGAGATCCGGAAGATTTTTTTTCAGGGTTGACCGCATCGCCTTGTCGTGCAGCTGCGAGTGCTCCCTTGATATGTTTATGGTTGGCCTCGATCTCGGCGGGTATTTGATATCCGGGTCCTCCGGCACCCAGTCGGGCATTCGGATCGGCATGTCGGGACTGTGGATCACCTCCCTGGATCATAAAGCCATCGATCACGCGGTGAAAAAGCAGGCTGTCATAAAACCCCTGGCGGGTCAGTTCGAGGAAATTTTGTTGGTGTTGCGGCGTATCGTCGTACAGTTCAACGATCATATTTCCAAACGGTGTTTCAATTTCCACCAAAGCTTTTTCGGGTGATGCGACCATAATATGTTTTGTTTGTGTTCTGGATTTATTGTCTTTTATAGCTTCCAGGGTGACCATATATTCCCCGGGCTTGTAGTAAGTATGAACGGGATTTTCGTGATAGCTGGTATCACCGTCTCCGAAATGCCAGATATAGAAATCAGCTTTCCGGGATTCATTGTGAAACTGGATTTCAGCCGGTGCGGGCTGAGCATCCTGTGCAACGGAAAATTTTGAAACCGGACGGTTACAAGCGGTTGCGATGGCCAGAAAGCCAATCAGGTATATGCTATTCTTCATTATTGTTCTCATGTGCTTTCATAAACAATCGTACATCTTCGACCGGCCTGTCATTGGCATCCCGCTCCATCCGCGATATTTTCTTTACAATTTCCATGCCTTGTGTGACTTCGCCAAAAACGGAGTACGCTTTATCAAACTGAGGTATTCCGCCCACCAATTTGTATAACCTGCGCTGTTCGGGCGTGTAGGTGAATCCTTTTTCTTTCTCGATCTGATCAAGTTGTTCATCGGTCACCGGTCGTCCGATTACAATAAAAAACTGGGAAGCGGAGGATTCCTTTCCAGGGTTGACTTCATCTGGTAAGCGGGCCCCTGACACAGCACCATAGGTATGAACGTATCTGAAATCGGGGGGAAGAGTGTAATCCAGATTACCCCTGCCCAGGAACTTGCCAGCCGGAGCATTACGGGATTCGGGATCTCCTCCCTGGATGAGGACATCGGGTAAAATCCGGTGAATAAGCAAACTGTCGTAGAAATTTTCCTGCACCAATTTGACGAAATTTTTCCGGTATTTGTCGGTTTCATCGTACAACCGGATGGTCAAATCCCCCTGACTGGTCGTGACATCGATAAGCTGGATTTCTGATTGGCTGCACCCCAACAAAAGCAGGAAGGCGCTCACCCAATGCCAGGCAGAAAGTTGCCTAGTCAATCTGTATGCCATCTTCAAATACTTTTTCCTTAAAATATTTTATGATTTTATCCTTCAACCAGGTCTCCTGCTCCTTGACCCCCTTGATATCGAAAGGCTTCAATTGTTCGTAGTGCGGCCACCCATCATCGTCCAGGGCATGAAACCGGTAATAATCTTCCATTTCCAGAAGCACACAGGCAGCTATATTCATCAGATCCCTTTTCTCTTCTTTGTTCCATTTTTCTTTGGCCTGGCCCAGCTCCCGGATGCCTATCAGCAAAAGGATATTGTTGAGATCCGGTAATTTTTCCTGACCCATGAGATCTTTAAGGAAATGACGAATCCGCAGCCATTCAAAATCTGTTTCCCACTGTTCCATATTTTTCAATGGTTTTCGGAGCCAAATATACGATTATTTTTTCTGCCGGAAAGAAAGGTTCACCGCCCGGTATGCCGCTGGCCAGGATGCAAACAGGCAAATAAGAAGAATCACGACAATCGCCAGGATAAAGTCCACGGCCCGAAGTTCACTTGGGTATTCATTCACGATCATTCCCTCACCCATCCGCAGCAGTCCAAAGGTTTTATGCGCCCAGTAAATAACCAAAGTGGCCACACAGCCCAGCACGATACTGCTCAAGGCATAGAATCCACCCATTTTAAATATAATCCGCCGAATGTCTTTTTTTTGTGCGCCCATGGCTTTAAGAATCCTAAAATGATCACTTTTTTCAATGACGATCATCCAGATGCACCCTACAAGATTGAATGCAATAAGGATTATGGTAAAAATGACAATGATATAGCCGATCCATTTTTCAATATTCATCAGCTTGTACAAATCTTCATCCTGCTGATATTGATTTTGGATCTGGATATCCTGATCCGGGAAGATCTCTGCGACTTCCTGTCGAACCTGTTTTTCCAGGGAAGGATCCAGGAGCTTGATCTGTAGGCCATTGTATGTATCCGCATCATATCCGATAAGTGAACGTACAAATTCCAGCGGGGCATATGCATGTCCGGAACCATCTTCCTGTATCACGCTAAAAGTGCCGGAAGGGTGAATATTCTGTTTTCGCAACAGGTCCTGACCCAGTAAGGTCGGGCCGGACGACCTGGGAAAATATGTTTCTACCGACTTGAATGGATCGTTGATGACGGCATTGAGATTCCTTTTAAGCGTAGTTCCCATGATGAGCTGGGGTTGATCATCTACATAGAACTCCAGTTGGCCCAGAGATCGGTACGGCCGCAAATCAACCACGCTAAAATAATCCGCCGGAACACCGTATAGGGTGGCGACCAGATTGTTGTTGTCGTAGGAGAAAAGTACGGTTTCTTCAATCACTGGTGCCGCAGCAGCCACCCCACCGAGGGCTTTGACCTGTCTGAGTTTGTCTGGCGTGATTTCCAGTGTCTTTCCGGTGTGTGGGGAAATATAGAGGTCCGGATTGGTCTGACTGAACATGGAAAGCAGTAATCCCTCGAAGCCATTGAATACACTGCCCACCAGGAGCATGACGGTCATACCAATAGTCAGCCCCAGCACGCTAAGCGTACTGATATAATTGATAAAGTGATTCTTTTTTCTTTTATAAAAATACTTCCAGGCTACCTGGGTTGATATTGACATTTATTGACTTATATCAGGTGTTTCCTGTCCCACACCCATGGCCATATAAATGGCATTCTGGATTTTGGACCGGTAATTATGTAAACTTAACAAATTCGGCCGATTTGGGTAATTGGGGTAGGTCCGATTGGAAAGGAATATGTAAACCAGCTCATTGGCGGGATCAGCCCAGGCAGCGGTTCCGGTAAAACCATAATGGCCGAAAGTTTCCGGGCTGGCCAGATGAGCGATATTACATCTGCTGTCCGGGACATCCAGGCTTTTCATGTCAAATCCAATGCCCCGGCGGTTGTCGAGTGGATGGCGGGTAGTGAATTCCCGGATCGTAGATGGTCGAAATATTTCCTTCCCACCGTAGCTCCCCTCATTAATAAGCATTTGAAAAAACACAGCCAGGTCACGGCAATCCGAGAAAAGGCCGGCATGACCACTTATTCCATTTAGCATAGCCGAACCCATGTCGTGCACATAACCCTGAACTCTTCCGTGCCGGAAATAACCATCTTCTTCCGTGGGAACGATCTTATCCATCGGAAAATATTTATAGGGCTGAAAGGCGGTGTGGGTCATACCCAGGGGCTCATAGATCTGTTCCCGGACATATTCACCTAGTAACTGCCCGGTCAGATTTTCCACTAATCGGGCGATCAGGTAGAATCCCAGATCACTGTATTTGTACTGGGTGTTGCTTCGAAGTGGGCTTTCCAGAATACGCTGAAAGATGGTATCGGGATAGTCAGCGCGGAGAAAAAGGTTGGAGGTCACTTCATGCGGGAATGCTTCCGAATACTGGTTTCGGTAGTATTCATCGCTGGGTAGTCGCTCTTTATCGTTGGTAAGGGTCGCTTCATAAAAAGGAATCCAGGGCTTCAAGCCGGCGCGGTGCGCCATAATATTCCTCAAAGTCAGATTGGCCTTATTGGTCCCTTTGGCTTCAGGCAGATACAGGCTGATCGGCTCATCCAGGCTGACTTTGCCGTTTTCATACAATTTCATGATCGCCGCTGTACCCGCAACGACCTTGGTGATGCTAGCCAGGTCATAAATGTCGTAAAGTTCTACCGGATTTTCATTTTCATAGGTGTGGTGGCCGTAAGCCTTCTGAAAAACGATCATATTATTCTTGGCTACCAAAACTTCGCAGCCGGGCATGGCTTCCTCGAAGATGGCGGTTTTTACGAGGGAGTCTATTTGCTGGTTCAATATTTTTCCATCAATGCCTACGGACTCTGGCAATCCATACTGAAGTACACGAACACTGGCAGTGGTAATGCCCTGGTTATAGGCACTGAGCGGAGAAGCGGTGACGGGCAGACGCCCCTTGAATTCTACTTTTCCAAATATCGCCTGAGCCATATTGGACTGGGTGTAGGCATCGTTTTCATATCCGACCGTTACGGTTTTGATATCGTCGAAATAGGTCAGTGCATACGGACTGCCAAATACGACGAGAAGCACCTGATGCTCCCGGGCAAATGCATTGATCATATCCACCTCCAGTTTACTCAGCCCAAAATTCCGGGAGGCATATTTTGACATATCATGCAGGCTGATAATATAGATATTGTTACGTTTTTCGGATTCAAATTTCCTGAGCAATTGACCAGTGATCTGCGGATCATCCGATTGGTACAGCCGGGCACTGGTGAACCGTTGGATCTCCTTTTGAAATGCGTTATCGGAAGATGCCCCCAGGGCGAGACTGACGATATCTTTACCGCCGTTCAAGGGTATCAGTGATGGTTCATCCCGAACCAATGTGGCGGCTGCACGGATCAACTCCTCCTTAAGCAACACCGCCGAATCCGATTTCATTTCATCGGCAATATTTTGGGTGGATAAAATGGGTGGTCGTTCATTCAGTCCCAGGCTGTATTTATACCGAAGTATTTTTTTGACGCTTTCAGCGAGCCTTTCTTCTGTGATGACATTATTGTTTACGGCTTGTTTGAGTTTGTTCACTGCCAGTGGCAGATTGTTGGGCAGCAATAGAATATCGTTTCCGGCCTCGAAAGCTTTTAATTCCACAATGCCGTCCGGCCAGTTGTCACTCACTGCTTTCATCTCAAGAGCGTCCGTTATGACCAGTCCCTCAAATCCGATCGAATCTTTGAGTACGTTGGTAATGGTATTGTAGGAAAGCGTGGTGGGAATATTTTTCCGGTCATCAAATGCCGGGATATTCAGGTGGGCCACCATCACAGCGGACAAACCGGTGCCGGCCAGGGCTTTGAAAGGATATAATTCGATATCCCACAACCTATCCGTCCCATGATTGATCACGGGTAAAGCCACATGGGAATCCACATCGGTGTCGCCATGTCCTGGGAAATGTTTGGCGCACGCCAGGATGCCATGGTCCTGCATGCCTTTGATATACATGTAGGACTTTGCAGTGACGTTGTATTTATCTTCTCCGAAGGACCGGTCATTGATTACAGGGTTTTTGGGATTATTGTTGATGTCAACCACTGGTGCAAAATTGAGATTCACTCCGACCAGCTTGAGTTCGCGTGCTACCTCTACCCCCATCTGATAGATCAATTCATTGTTTTGGATCGCCCCGAGTGTCAGTTGATGGGGGAAAGTGACCGCATACTCTTTAAAGCGCATAGCAGGTCCCCATTCGGCATCCATAGATATGAAAAGAGGAATGTGGGAAAGGGATTGGTATTGATTGACCAACTCGATTTGCCGGGTCGGCGTTCCCTGAAAAAAACACAACCCCCCTATTTTATAGTCCTGAATTTGCCTGGTGACCTGCCGGACATGTTCCGGACCCAGATTGGAATGCGCCCGCACCATAAATAGTTGGCCGATCCGTTCCTCCAGACTCATCGATCGATAAACAGAATCTACCCACTGATCTTCAAGGCTGCGTAAAATGTTATTTTGGCCAGAAACAGACTGGCCGCTTATTCCTGATACCAGTATATATACAACGATTATTTTCCTGACCAATCTGGTCATGTTTCTTCTTAAAATTTTCACGACTTCGCTCTCATTTTTCCTTTACAACCTTATTGTCCCGTATTATTTTCCACAGTTACCGGAAGCAGACCTGTACATTCTGCATGAAACAAAATCAATACCAGAAATCCGGTTGATGGAATAGCACGTTTCAAAATTTGTATTCTGGACAATACAAACCTGAAAATTAACAAAGTAAGATCTAACAGAAAACTTTTTACCTCAGATTTTCAGCATTTTTTTTACAGTTGTTCCTTTCGTGGTCGTAAACCGGACGAAATAAAAACCGACCGGAAGTCCCGTTATTACGATATCGCGGGCTTGCTCTCCGGCGAGGGACATGGATCGCATCAACTGGCCTTGTGCATTGTAGATGGCCAATTGACCCGTTATTTTGTGTTGGTTGAAAATGTGAAGAATATCCCTTGCCGGATTGGGATAGATCAGAATCTGTCCGGTCAGATTCAAATCGGAAGCCGGGGTGGGGTGGTATGTCCGGGCCAGCTCAATAGCCTCTTCCGCATCTACCCGGCCATATCCATAAACCGGATTCGGATGCTGCGCAGCGGTGCAGGGGTTTTCATTGAGTGGAACTGCACTCTGTGTTATGATTTCCCTGATGAGCTCAGGATGGCCCCGTAATTTTGGATTGGCCTCCAGGACCAGGGCTGCGATACCTGCTACCAACGGGGTAGAAATACTGGTGCCATTGCTGGTCCGAAACCGGCCGCCAGGATATATGGATGTTATGCCCTGCCCCGGTGCGACCACATCGGGCTTAATGAAGTCGTTGGATATGGATGTGCCCCGGCTACTGAAAGCAGTGATGGAATCCTGCTTGTCTGTTGCGCCTACAGTGAATACTGATGGGAAAATGGCCAGGGGATTGACCAGTGAGCCGCAACCCTCCTGGCCATTGTTGCCAGCCGAAGCAATAACCAGAATCCCGGCTCTGGTGAGGCGTGAAGCAGCTGAGTCGAGCATCCAGTAATTTTGGGGTATGCAACCTTCATTATGAGGACATCCCCAACTATTGGTGATGATGTCCGGAGCGAGTGCAGGTTTTGGATTTAGGCCATCCTGATCAGTTGGCGCCAGGCACCATTCCAGACCCGATAAATAAGTGGAAAGTATACCAATACCCCGGTCCATGACCCTACAACCAATCCACCTGGCCCCCGGGGCTATCCCTAATTGTCGGTTGTCGTGGGACCCGGTCACCAGACCCATCGTGAAAGTGCCGTGGCCGTGGTCATCGCAGGGGGTATTGGTGGAAAGTCCGCAGGGATTGGGTATAGTGTCCTGAATTGTGGTTCCCGCCGGGTAAATACGCTGATGGATCGCATCGTGCCAATTGTAGTGGTGGTTTACAGGTCCATCCGCCTGCCATCCCCGGTAACTCTGCTTCAGAAATTCATGATCCCATTCCATTCCGGTGTCCAGGCCAGCTATTACCACATCCTGGCCAGTGATGCCCCTTTCCCATACCTGATCCGCACCTATATGGCCAATGCCCCAGTGCAACAAAGTATCCATCCGGCGAATATCCCCCGTCTCCATTGGTTCGGATGGAGTAACCAGGGGAAAATCCGGCAGAATACTTTGGATACCCGGGAGATCTTTAACTTTGATTAGAGTGACGCTATCCAGGATGGCCCGTATAGCGTTGACAATATAATAGGATCGGTATGAAACATTCCAGGAATCAAGGGAGTCGGTAATAGGTCCCTGTGTGTTGGCAGCCAGAATCGAAAGGACATTGTACATGTGGGTAGTTTTCTCAACTTTCGACAAGTCATTTGAGACTTCGATGTCTGCTGCCTGCCGGGTGAGGACAATAAAGCATGGGATACTGTCCCCGTTTATAGCCTGGTTCTGAATCAGGGGGTGAATATCTACCATCGAAGTAGATTGCGAAAATGCCGATTGCAGGACCATCAACCCAATAAATACAAAGAATTTTAGTCGCCTCACTTTATGGAAATATTGCTCGATTAAACTCCCGTGTTCATTCCGGCACGGGAAATCCGGGGTGTTGCTTACTTTTTTCCCCTTTTTGGTATATCAAAGGTAGGGTGCCGGAAAATAAAATACGAACGCTCACTCCGTTTTTCTTTGGGCACATCTTTTTCTCACTCAAAATAAAGTTGGAAACAAACTAATGATGGTAGCTTTAACGTTTCAGATTCGTCAAATGCCATGGCCCGATAAGAAGATAAAATGAAAAATTATCTGGATTTTTTGATGATATTTATTAACTTATGGCGCAAACAGTGTTTTATGACTTGAAAGACCCTGCATAAGCGTAAAAGGGTGTTTTATAATTATTTAAATTTCAAACTTTATTATGACAAACATCTTAGATTTATTAGCTGGTTCGTTGGATGGAAACACTATCTCCAAATTGGACCAGCAAGTTGGCATCGGTGATAAAAACAAAACTGCCGCTGCATTAGAGGGTATTTCCAAGGTGATTCTGGCCGGAATCAATCGAAACGCTCAGACTTCCGAAGGTCTGCAATCACTTAATAATGCGTTGGAAAAAGATCATCGGGGAGATATCTTCAATGATGTACTGGGGAATTTATTGAACCAGGATGCCCGACGATCACAAGTGCAAGGGTACGATCGTACACTGAATGGCGCAGGGATTTTACGCCATGTCCTGGGCGGGAACGAAAATTCAGTTTTCGACTCTCTTTCGAAATCTACCAATGTGGACAAAGGAAAACTTTTATCTCTGGCCATCAAATTCGCACCATTTATTCTGGGAGCGCTCGGTAAGGCAAAAAGAGAAAATGGGTTGGATTCAAACGGACTGGGCTCCTTGCTGGGTAGTGTGATGAATTCCGTTACTTCCAATAGCTCCAGTCAGAGCAATATTCTCAATTCCATACTGGATCAGGATGGCGATGGCAATATCGTAGATGATGTAGCCGGTATCGGTAAAAAGATATTTGGAGGTCTATTTAAGTAGATACGATTTGCCCCGGGTAGTGATCCTGCTATGGTTGTTTTCGTTGTCCGGTGCATCTGGTCAACAGTCGGGACTGTTTGAACCCGGATCCTGGAAGGCATACTATCCGGCTGATGAATACACTCAGGTGCTTACCGGTACTCAATCCGTGATTATTGTCAATCCATTCCAATTGGTATTGATATATCCCGAATCAGACGAGGAACTGGTATTGTATAAAGGAAATGGATTGTCCGATGTCGGTATTTCCGCTGTCACTTATATGATGGAACGGGACGCCATAATAGTAGGCTATACGAACGGAAACGTGGATATTGTTACGCCGGACAGGACGTTTAATATTCCCGGTATAAAAAACAATCAGAATATCCTGGCTTCCAAGCGGATCAATGATATTGCCGTTTCGGAAGACCAGGTTTTTCTGGCTACTGATTTTGGGGTAGTTCAAATTGATGCCGCCATTCATGAATTTGAGTCTACTCTGTTTACGCCGGATCCGGTGACTCAGGTGGAATGGCTGGCCACGGATCAATCCTTGTTTTGTGCTACAGATACAGAATTGTATTTTCTGCCGGTGAGGGGGAGTACGAACCTCGCGGATATCAATCAGTGGGATATCATCCCGCTCGGTATGGACGGAATAGTTCAGGATGCAGATGTCTGGAAGGACCAATTATTCGTAGTGGCCGGGGAGGCTTTGTGGAAATGGACAGAGGGGGCATTGGTCGAAGTGGAGATAACGGTATCCCGTATACGCTTTATCCATCCTGCTAAAACGCATTTGGTGGTGGTTAATGAATTTTCCAATATTTTTATCTGGGACGGGAAAATGGCGGTTCAAATGATCAATCGCTGTCTGATTCCACTCAGGGATGTCGTGATGTGGGATCCCGACACCTTCTGGTACGTACAACGACATGCCGTTGGGAAATTTCAGAATGGGGAATGTGAACCCCAAAATATCACGGGCGTGCCTTCCCAATACGTGACAGAAATGGCGGTGATGGATGGAGATCTGTTTGTGGCGACAGGTGGGGTGAGTCGGATTTACAATAATCTTTTCCGTGAAGACGGCTTCTATACCAATACGTCCGGGGACTGGGTATCTTACAACAATAGTACCGTTCCGGAACTGATGAGCCGGGATACCAGGGATATCTACCAGGTAGTTCCGGTTCCTGCTCGCAATCAGGTCTTTTTCGGCTCTTTCTGGTCCGGTGTGATTCAATTTGAAGAAGGGGAAATAACAGTATTTGATCAGAACAATTCCAGTCTGGATTTTTCCGTCACCAATCCGGATCGTATTCGGGTGGCCGATCTGTTTCTGGATGATAGGGAGAACCTCTGGGTCGCTAATCACGATGCCATAAAGCCATTGAGTGTGATGACTCCTGACGGAGACTGGCACAGCTTTCAGATCAATACAGGCCCTCGTATTGAAAAACTGGTGGTTGATGAATTTCAGAACATTTGGATGGCGATTGCAGAACGGGGGTTGAATATTTTCAGACCGAATGACTGGACAAATGGGAGTGATGATGAAAGCCGCCTGATCATCCCAGGTCCGGGGGATGGCAGTGGGACCGGATTTGACAACGCCAGGATAAATGAAATCGTGCTGGATCATAACGGTGGGGTATGGCTGGGAACAGAAAGCGGACCGGTTCTGTTCGACTGCGCCAATCAGGTATTTGATGAAATCTGTCAGGGCCGGAAACCGGTCATCGAGCTGAATGGTCAATTGAACGTCTTGTTGCGGGATGAAAATGTGAAGGCCATTGCTATTGATGGGGGCAATCGAAAGTGGTTTGGTACAGACAATGGCGTGTTCGTAGTCAGTGCTGATCTGACTGCAATCGATCATCATTTCAAAAGTGAAAATTCACCACTTCCTTCCAATTCTATTGTCGATATCGCCATCGATGGGGCATCAGGTGAAGTATTTATTGCAACGGACGAAGGTCTGGTTTCCTATCGCGGTGAAGCTACCACTGCAGCGGAGGGGTCTATGGAAGGGGTAGTGGTTTACCCCAATCCGGTACCTCCGGATTACAGTGGTCGGATTGGTATAAAAAATCTCCCCGAAAATGCCCTGGTCCGAATTACTACGCTTTCGGGCAGATTAATTTATGAGAACCGGGCACTGGGGGGGCAAATGGTGTGGAATCGACTCGATCAGGATGGTCGTGCAATGGCCAGCGGAATCTATCTGGTCTTTGTGACGCAGGATAAATCTTTATCCCCCTTTACACAGATGGGTAAAATATTTTTACTTGATTGATTTGGTCTCGTTTTTTTGGGGGAAAAAGGAGATTTTCTCAGGGGTTGTCCGACAATACGCGGCTTCGGGCCAGAATTTCCTTGTAATAAGATTCATACAAAGGCAGGATTTGGTCAATGTCAAATTTCCTGGCCTGCTCATAAGCATTTTCCCGGAATGACGCGTGCAATTCCGGATTCTGCAGTAACCGAAGCGTATTGGCCGTCATATCGGCAATATCTCCCACTTTGCTCAGAAATCCTGTGACTCCGTGTATGTTCACTTCCGGAATACCACCGACGTTGCTCGATACTACTGGTACCTTACACGCCATTGCTTCCAGGGCTGCCAATCCAAAGCTTTCATTCGCGGATGGCAGGATGAAAACATCTGAAATAGCCAGGATTTCCGAAATGGCATCCTGTTTTCCCAAAAATCTGATTTCATGACACAACCCCATTTCCCTGCAGATCCGCTCAATATTGGGCCGTTCGGGTCCATCACCGATCATCAGTAGTTTTGTGGGCATGACATTGTACACTTCTTTGAATATCCGTACGACGTCATTGGCTCGCTTGACCTTTCGGAAATTGGAAATGTGCACCAAAATTTTTTCTCCTTCCGGGGCAAACATCTTCCTGAAATGATCTTTGTCCGTCCAGTGAAAGCGCTTGAAATCTATAAAATTGTATATGACCTCGATCGGTCGGGTGACGTTGAAATTTTCATACGTCTGTTCCTGCAATTTTTTAGAAACTGCTGTCACCCCGTCACTTTCATTGATGCTAAATGTGACTACCGGAGAGAAGGTTTCATCTTTTCCGACCAATGTGATGTCCGACCCGTGTAAAGTAGTGATGATGGGGATTTCGATTCCTTCTGAGCGGAGTATATTCTTTGCCAAGTAGGCTACGATGGCATGGGGAATAGCGTAATGTACGTGAAGCAGATCCAGTTTGGAATATTTTACTACATCAACAATTTTACTGGCCAACGCACTTTCATAGGGCGTATATTCAAATAAGGGATATTCGACTGGCGTGACTTCATGATGATAAATGTTCTGTTGGAACGAGATAAGTCTTGTGGGTCTTTTATAAGAAATAAAATGGATTTCATGGCCTTTTTCGGCTAGTCCCATTCCTATTTCTGTGGCTACGATACCACTCCCGCCGTACGTCGGGTAGCAAACTATACCTATTTTCATAATCATTAAAAAATTACAGGATCTTTCTAAAAAAAGTTAAACCCCAAATACATCTTCATTGTTTTGCACAGGGCACAATTTTAATACCAATGGGCTTTTTGTCCGGGACCCCCGGGTATTAAGTAGAAAGATTCTAAAATACATCATTTGCTGACCTGAAGTAAACAAAATAGCCCGGTTCAGGGTTTTAGATAGCGGAATGAAAGCGCCTTACTTATAAGGCTTGTTTTAATCCCCAATCATAACAAAATTTATAAAAGTGGTACAATATTCCATCACTGACCTGGAGAAAATAACGGGGATCAAGGCACACACGATCCGTATGTGGGAAAGAAGGTATGATCTGATACAGCCGGATCGATCCAAATCCAATGCCCGCCTGTACAGCCAGGATGATATGCAAAAACTCCAGGATGTGGTCCTGTTGTACAATCAGGGGGTGAAAATCAGTCTAATTGCATCGATGCAGGATACCGAGCGCGCTTCTATGCTCCAGCGACTGGGCGCCAGCGATGATGTACTGGAATTGCGTAAGGATTGCTTTACGGCGTCCATACTTGAATTCAACGAAGAAAAACTGATCACGTTACTCGACAATTATGAAAGGCGCCATGGATTTATAAAAACGCTTACCGATTACGTATGGCCATATCTGCGAAATTCGTCGTTGCTATACGTCAGTGGGGCGTTCAATCTGGCACATGAAAATTTTATTAATCAGGTGGTCAAACGAAAGATCCTGGCGCGAATCGATGAGATCCCTTTTTGTGATTGTGGAAGCCGGGGACAAGTATTGCTCTTCTTACCTCCCGGTGAGAACAAAGAACTCTACACAGCCGGAATCGAATATACCTGCCGGTTCAATGGCTATCACACCCTCAATATGGGCCTGAACATTGGTTTAGAGGAACTTCAGGCCATTTGCCTGAATGTGGATCCCGATTATGTGGTCACCATGGTCGATACCGATTTCAAACTAATGGCTGTCCTGCCGTTTGTAGAAAGAATCCGGTGTTTATTCCCAGATGCCGAATTGGTGCTTTGCGGTCATCAGGCATCGTCCATTCAGGCTTCTATCCAGTCGGTGACCGTCTTCTCTTCCCCCGCCGAGGTCTTCGAATATTTTTCTTAGACCGTACCA
>CBFGVZ010000073.1:0-15781 GCA_965652315.1 uncultured Saprospiraceae bacterium
ATCGATGAACAGCACAACGTTTTCCGCAAGCACAAAAACACGAAATTTATCAATGCCCATCTGGGTTGGTACGCCAACGATCTGGCCAGACTGGGTGAACTACTCGATGAAATGCCCAATGTTTATACCGAAATTGGTGCCGTTATCGCCGAATTGGGACGTCAGCCCCGGTTTGCAAAAAAGTTTCTGACCAAATACCAGGACCGGGTTATGTTTGGTAAAGACGCGTGGAATCCGGAAGAATATTATACCTATTTCCGCGTCCTGGAATCCGACGACGAGTATTTCCCATACTACAAACGTTACCATGCGTTCTGGAAAATGTATGGACTGGATCTCGATGATGAAGTGCTGAAAAAGATCTATTACAAAAATGCGCTGAATGTGATCCCGAACATCGATAAAACCCTGTTTGGGGAATAAAAGAGTCGGAATTTCACTGGTTTGTATTGGTCATATGTAAAACAGCCCGGACAGTCCGGAATGTAAGACCAATCGGCTAAGATCCGTACCAGAGTGTGTCCCAGATTTCAAAATCCTTGATGCCCACCTCGTCCTCATTTCCAGGATGAATAGCTACCCTGCTAACCCCATCCCCTATCGCTTGCACTGCTTCCAGGGGCCCGTTACACAGCTTGAATTGATTCCCGTATTTCGGCGATACAATCGGACTGATTACCCCTGTGAGGGGAAGATGAAAATCAACTTCCTCAGGAGAATCCACCCGCTGAAATAATTTAAGTTCGGGATACATCCGGCTTACATGGTCCAGCATGTCCGGATAAATGCTGAGGACTCCGGTCACCCGGGGATCTTCCACGATTTCCCTTATCGCTGCATCGTCAAACAGATGATCAAATGAACAGATAATCTCCGATCCCTCCACCCATTCTATTATGGCTTGCCAGGAATGCTGATCAATAGCCCAGGGAGATTCTGGATTGAGATCGAAATGCAGATATTTTGCTTCCATCGCACTGAAATACCGCGCGTCGGTCAGGGTCATCACTCCCATAATAATAAATTCCACGGGTTGGGTTTCCATCACGATATTCGTAATTTTAAGGGCAAAAGTAAGGTAAAATTGATGAAAAGCTATTACGAGGCGGTATATGAGTTGGTGGAACAGATACCACCCGGCCGGGTCACGACCTACGGCATCATTGCGGACTTCCTGGCCCTGGGATCTGCCCGGATGGTAGGATACGCTCTGCGGCAGCATCATGCAGGCTACGGCTACATACCGGCTCACCGGGTGGTCAATGCGTCCGGCATACTGACCGGGAAGAATCAATTTCCCCATCCGGATTATATGGCGGATGAACTGCGCCGGGAAGGGGTACAGGTAGAGGGAGACAAGGTGGTGAATTTTCAGGAAAAATTGTGGAAACCTTATTAGTTGGAAGCGGACAGGGCCTCAGGAAAAAGACTCCAGGATAATATTTGAACCCAAATATACGTACTGATGTCAACTATAAAATTAGATAAGCCTCCATATGGTATCAGAACAAACCACCTTCGAATCCCGAACAGATATTCCCGCAGAATATAAATGGGATCTCACACCGATTTTTAATACAAAAGAAGACTGGGAAAAGTCGCGCGATGATCTGAAATCACAACTCAGCCAGATCGAACAATTTCGCGGTCGGGTGATGGAATCTTCCGAAACGCTTGCAGAAACCCTGTTATTCACCACCAGACTCCAGGAACGTTTACGGAAGCTCAGTTGCTATGCTTCCCTTTCTTCCGATGAGGACACCCGGGTTAGCCTGTTCCAGGGAATGAAGCAGGAGGTGAGTCAAATCTATTCCGATTTTGCAGCAGCAGCATCCTATATCGAACCCGAAATACTCGCTGCTCCGGTAAAAACGGTCCGAACTTACATCGATTCCGATTCCCGGCTTCAGGATTATGATTTTTACCTGGAAGACCTCATCCGGCAACGAAAACACAAACGCTCCGATGAAGTGGAAAAGGTGATCGCTCAGGCTTCCCTGATGGCAGGTAATGCGTCTTCCATATACAGCATTTTTTCCAATGCAGATTTCCCCTATCCCAGCGTCGAGCTATCCGATGGGCAAAAAGTCACCCTGCACAACGCTAATTTTGCATTGCACCGGACTTCCCCGGTCCGCGAAGACCGCAGGAAAGTATTCGAAACATTTTTTATAGGCCAGGCTGGATTTGAACGGACTTTCGGTACGCAATTGTACGGCAATCTGAAAAAGGATGTATTCTACAGCAGGGTCCGGCATTACGACAACACCCTGGAAAGCGCGCTGGATGATGACCACATTCCGGAAGAGGTATATCACAACCTGATCTCCAACGTTCATCAAAATCTTCCTACATTTCACCGGTATCTGAATCTAAGGAAGCGAATGCTCGACCTGGATGTGCTGCACTATTACGACCTCTATGCGCCCCTGGTTCAGGAGGTCGATCTGAAATATTCGGTGGAAGAAGCCCAAAAAATCATACTGGAATCACTCCAGCCTTTGGGGCCGGATTATGTATCGGTCGTCCAGGAATCATTTGAAAATCGGTGGATCGATATGTATCCCAATGAAGGCAAACGTTCCGGTGCTTATTCCAACGGGGCTATTTACGATACTCACCCCTATATTTTAATGAACTACAACGGGAAATACGACGATGTCAGCACGTTGACCCACGAACTGGGTCATACCATGCACAGTTATCTGTCCAATAAAACGCAACCCTACGCCAAGGCGGATTACTCCATATTTGTGGCCGAAGTGGCATCCACGCTCAATGAAGCCTTGCTCAATGATCATCTCCTGGGTACCATAGAGGATCCTCGTGTGCGCCTTTCACTCCTGGGCAATTATCTGGAAGGGGCCAAGGGTACTCTATTCCGGCAGACTCAGTTTGCGGAATACGAATTACTGATCCATCAGATCACAGAGAATGGAGAATCCTTAACCGGGGAGCGTCTAAGCGAACTGTATATGGATCTGGTGTCCCGGTACTATGGCCACGAGGAAGGTGTTTGTCTGGTCGATGATTATATCCGGCTGGAATGGTCTTATATCCCCCATTTTTATTACAACTATTATGTGTATCAATACGCCACGTCCTTCACGGCATCCCAGGCACTGGCAGAGCAAATCCAGACGGGTGATCAAACTGTACGGGATAGGTACCTCGAATTTCTCTCGTCTGGGGGATCGGCTTATCCGGTGGATCTGTTAAAAAAAGCCGGCGTGGATATGACTGAAGATGCACCATTCCAGCTGACCATCGATAAGATCAATCGGGTGATGGATGAAATGGAGGAAATTCTGGAATAATATCCGCTCCTTCGAAGTTCGTTCAGTCATTCAACGAATGCGGGTATACCTCAGACGATTCCGACATATGCTGTGTCGGGATTACGTTCTGTCGTATATTCCCTCCTCAAAGATGGCTTCAGCGCTCCGACCGATATAATCCAGGGATTTATCTAACCCCTTTTTTGGTCCTCAGATACATTCGGTCCTGTCTCGCATCTTCAAAAAGCAAATACCATGCATAATCCGGGTTAAAGCAGGGTTTGCAATAGTATTGCAGCCGCTCTTTGGCTAACTTTGTAATTAAAGCAATTGAGCAATGAAACTTCAACATAAATACGATGCACAGGGCAAACAGATATGTTGTACACAGGAAGCAGAGATATATACCAAAGCAGGTACAAAACATCCGGTACAGGACGACGACTGTTGCAGTATCCAAAAGCCCGATCACGAAGAACAAAGAGATGATGACGGACATGACCATTCACATCCTGGAGGTACGGTCGGCGTTTTCAAAATGTTTCAGCCTGCTCTTGTTTCCCTCGTTTTATTGCTTGCAGGTATCGCAATGGACAGTTGGTTTACACAAACGTGGTTTACAGATTGGGTAAGGCTTATCTGGTACGTGGTTGCCTATATACCTGTCGGTTTACCAGTTATCAAAAAAGCTATACAAAGCATAAGAAAAGGTGGGGTTTTTTCGGAATTCTTTCTGATGAGTATTGCCACCATTGGAGCGTTTGCCATTGGCGAATATCCCGAGGGGGTTGCCGTTATGTTGTTCTATACGGTTGGCGAAGCGTTTCAGTCATTAGCGGTTTCAAGAGCAAAAGCAAACATCAAATCATTACTTGACCAACGACCTGACGAAGCAACGGTTTTAAGAAACAACGAACCGCAAACGGTAAAGGCAGACACCGTGAACATCGGCGAAATCATACAGCTTAAAGCAGGAGAAAAATTGGGATTGGACGGCGAATTAATTTCCAATACAGCCTCATTCAATACAGCAGCTTTGACAGGTGAAAGCTTGCCCGACACAAAAAACAAAGGAGAAACCGTATTGGCGGGAATGATAAACCTCAACACCGTTTCGCAGGTAAGAGTTACGACCGCATACACCGATAGCAAGTTGAGTAAGATTTTGGAATTGGTACAAAATGCCACTTCCCAAAAAGCGCCAACAGAGCTTTTTATCCGCAAATTTGCAAAAATCTATACGCCAATTGTCGTGTTTTTAGCCATAGCCATTTGTTTAGTGCCGTACTTTTTCGTGGTAGAATATCAGTTTAATGAATGGTTATACAGGGCTTTGGTCTTCCTGGTTATCTCTTGCCCTTGTGCATTGGTCATAAGCATTCCATTGGGATATTTCGGAGGAATTGGAGCAGCTTCACGGAACGGTATTTTAATCAAAGGCAGTAATTTCCTCGATACGCTTTCCAATATCCAAAACGTGGTTATGGATAAAACGGGAACCATAACAGAGGGCGTTTTCAAAGTACAAGAGGTTGTATTTGACCCCGCATTCAATAAAGACGAAATGTTGAAAATGGTCAATATTTTGGAAAGCCACAGTACGCACCCCGTTGCAGCTGCCATTCACGAATACGTTGGCAAGCCAGACAATGCAATTCGTTTGGAAAATACAACGGAAATCGCAGGACACGGACTGAAATCAACCGTATACCAGCCTACCGGACAGGCAGACGGTAAGGAATTGTTAGTCGGTAATTTCAAACTGATGAACAAATTCGGAATACCGTACGATTTGGATCCTAACAGCATTGCAAATACGACCATTGCTGTTGCTTATGATCATGAGTTTGTCGGGTATATCTCTATTGCAGACATCATCAAAGAAGACGCACGACAAACTATTGTCCAATTGAACGAACTCAATATTAAAACGACTATGCTGAGTGGAGATAAAAGCACTGTGGTAAGTAACGTAGCAGAACAGATAGGTATAGACGACGCCTTTGGCGACCTATTGCCCGAAGATAAAATAAATCGGATTAAGGAATTCAAAGCCAAAAACGAAAGTGTGGCTTTTGTCGGCGACGGTGTGAATGATGCGCCCGTTATCGCATTAAGTGACGTTGGTATTGCAATGGGCGGATTGGGGAGTGATGCCACCATTGAATCTGCAGACGTGGTTATTCAGGACGATAAGCTGAGCAAAATCCCAATGGCTATAAATATCGGAAAGCAGACCAAAAAGATTGTTTGGCAAAATATCGGTTTGGCTTTCGGTGTCAAAGGGATCGTCCTAATACTGGGCGCAGGTGGATTGGCGAGTATGTGGGAAGCTGTATTTGCGGACGTAGGTGTTGCGTTATTAGCTATTTTGAATGCAGTGAGAATTCAACGGATGAAGTTTTAACGCAGTCCTCACGATTCAAAAGCTGCATCTATTTCTACATTAATATTTCACAGTACAAATTCGAAGTTTGTAACACACACTTCAATGAAGGATTACACGATGTCGCACCGCTCAACGACAATTTGAAAAAAATTCAAACCCAAAGCATCTTTCTTTTCGTATAAATTTCACGAATTGAAAAGAAATACCATGAAAAAATTCGGGTTAAATGCCTACACCCTCCCCGTATTTCTCTTCCCGAAGCGGCCTGATCTTTTCATCTGTCAGGTATTCCTCCACCGTCATCAGTCGGTCGATGATGCCATTGGGCGTCAGTTCGATCACCCTGTTGGCCACGGTCTGCATGAAAGTCTGGTCATGTGAAGACAGTAGTACGATTCCTTTAAAAGCCACGCACTGTTCGTTGAAGGCCTGGATACTTTCGAGGTCAAGGTGGTTCGTTGGTTGATCCAGAATGATGCAGTTGGGATTCTGCAGCATCATCTGGCTGATCACACAACGCACTTTCTCACCTCCACTGAGTACACTTGTTTTCTTGAAAACCTCCTCACCACTGAAAAGCATTTTACCCAGAAATCCACGTAGAAATGGTTCATCCACTTCGGTGATGTAATCGGGCACATACTGACGCAGCCAGTCCATCAGATTAAGTTCCTGGTCAAAGAAATAACTGTTTTCCATGGGCAAATACGCCTTGGTGATCGTCACTCCCCATTCGTATGATCCCTGATCCGCCTCCTCTTTTCCGTTTATGATTTCAAAAAAATGGGTAACAGCCAGCGGATCGTGGCTTAGTAAGGCAATTTTATCGTTTTTCTCTACGGTAAAGCTCACATCGTCAAATAATACCCGGCCATCCACCGTTTTGGACAGATTCTTGACATTCAGGATCTGATTCCCCGGTTCCCGTCGCATCTGGAAAATGATACCGGGATATTTCCGGTGACTCGGTTCGATTTCTTCGATCTTCAGTTTCTCAAGAGCCTTCTTCCTGGAGGTAGCCTGGCGGGATTTGGAGGCATTGGCGCTAAACCGGGCGATAAATTCCATCATGGCCTGGCGTTTTTCTTCCACCTTTTTATTCTTGTCTGCAATCTGGCGCGCCATCAATTGTGAGCTCTCATACCAGAAAGTATAGTTACCAGTATAAACTTTCACCTTCTTCCGGTCCACATCGGCCACATGAGTACATACCGCATCGAGAAAATGGCGGTCGTGGCTGACCACCAGAACGATGTTGGGATAGTCAGCCAGGAAATTCTCCAGCCAGTTGATCGTTTCCAGGTCCAAGCCGTTCGTCGGCTCATCGAGCAGCAGTATATCCGGATTTCCAAACAGCGCTTGCGCAAGGAGTACCCGGACCTTCAGATTTCCGGGGATGTCCTTCATCAGGCTGTGGTGAAATTTTTCCTTTACCCCCAGGCTGCTGAGCAGATTGGCCGCTTCACTTTCCGCTTCGTAACCCCCCATTTCACCGAATTCCACTTCGAGTTCGCCGGCCCGCATACCGTCTTCTTCCGTAAAATCGGTCTTGGCATAGATGGCTTCGCGTTCTTTCGATATTTTCCAGAGCGTTTCATGTCCCATCAATACGGTGTCCAGTGGGCTGAATTCGTCAAACTGGAAGTGGTCCTGTTTGAGTACTGCCATACGCTCACCAGGAGTGATTTCCACTGATCCTTTGCTGTACTCCACCTCGCCGGAAATAATTTTCAGGAAAGTAGATTTTCCGGCACCATTTGCACCGATGACGCCGTAGCAATTGCCTTGTGTAAACTGAACATTGACTTCATCAAACAATACCCTGGTGCCAAAATTAAGGGTTAGATTTTTTACGCTGATCATAATACTACTCCTTTTTCAAAATGAAGCGCAAAGGTACGATATTTAACTGACTTTCAGTCTATGTTTCGGAAATGTTGTACTCCGCCAATAGCAAAATATCTTAACAATCTATTTGGAAATGTCGAATATTATAGATAGATTTGAAGGTCGTGGCGCCCAGTATGGTAGATATTACTAAAAGGTTTGCACCAAAATCATGAAATCGTTCACTCCGAATAAAGGCATAAAAGCCCTCTTTTTGTTATCCGGAATCATCCTGATTTGCTGTCAGCATAATCCTTCCGTGGTCACTGCCGACGTTGTCCCTGACAAAGTGGATTTCAATTTCCACGTCAAGCCTATCCTTTCAGACAGGTGTTTCAGTTGTCACGGTCCCGACGAAACGGATCGCCAGGCCGGACTCCGGCTCGATCTGGAATCTGAGGCATTTAAAGCACTTAAAGACCAGCCAGACAAATACGCCATCGTTCCAGGAGATGCCTCCCAAAGCGAGTTGGTTCGTCACATTATGAGCGATGATCCATCCGTCATGATGCCACCACCCGAATCCGGATTGGCACTGACCGAAACGGAGAAAGAAATCCTGAAAAAATGGATCGAACAAGGTGCTGAATACGAAGAACACTGGGCCTTTATTCCACCTGAAAAATCACCCCTTCCGGAGGTCGAAAATTCCGACTGGCCTTCAAACGAGATCGATTATTTTGTTCTAGCCCGAATGAATGCCAAAGGATTGAGTCCGTCCGAAGAGACCGATCCACTTAATTTACTTCGGCGGGTGTTTATTGATGTAACCGGTTTGCCGCCCGGACTGGATGAGATCGAACAATTCGCTACGGGTTTCACGGATGAAAGTTATGAGAACCTCGTAGACGACCTCCTCTCCAGGCCTGGATATGGGGAAAAAATGGCGTTGTATTGGATGGACGCCGCCCGGTATGCGGATTCTTATGGCTACCAGGATGACGAGGTTCGATCACAGTGGCCCTGGCGGGACTGGGTCATTCACGCCTTCAATGAAAACATGCCTTACGATCAGTTTATCCAATGGCAACTAGCCGGAGATTTACTGCCCGATGCCACAAAGGAACAGATCCTGGCCACCGGATTCAATCGCAACCATAAAATCACCGAAGAAGGCGGAGTCATAGATGAAGAATACCGCGTCACCTATGTGATCGACAAGACCAACACCTACAGTACCAGTATGCTCGGAATCACAATGGAATGCGCTCAATGCCATGACCACCGTTACGACCCGTTCTCCCAGGAAGATTATTTTCAGCTTTCCGGGTTTTTCAACAATACACCGGAGGTGGGGATAGAAGGTACGGTTACTCAGTCCACGCTGTCCAAGTATCCGAAGCTCTTCATTTCACAGAATGAGATTGACAGCCTACTGACCTTTATCAATGCACCCGATACCGGTATGGTTACCGTTTCGGTGATGGGCGACTTACAGGACAGCGTACGGCAAACCTATATTCTCAACCGCGGTCTATACGATCAACGCGGTAAACCGGTTGAAGCCGATGCACCTGAAGCTGTTCTCGCTTTTGATCCGGAAAAATATCCCCGGAACCGCCTCGGACTGGCAGAATGGACCACCTCCCCCGACAATCCGCTGACCGCTCGGGTTTTCGTCAACATGATCTGGTCAAAAATATTTGGTCGCGGTATTGTCGCTACGGTGGAGGATTTTGGCAATCAGGGTGAACTGCCATCCCATCCCGAGTTACTGGATTGGCTGGCTGTAGATTTTATGGAAAATGGCTGGGACGTCAAGCGATTGGTTAAGCAGATGGTGATGTCTGCGACCTACCGTCAATCTTCCCGAATGAACAACCGAAATGCTGAACTTGACCCCCTCAATGTATATCTTTCCCGGATGTCTAGAATACGTATGCCGGCAGAAAGTATTCGGGATTATGCGCTCACTAGTAGTGGCTTGCTCAATCATGAAATCGGCGGACCCAGCTTCAAACCCTATCAGCCGGAAGGGATCTGGGAAGTGACCAGCTCTGGCCGGGGCAGCCTGAAGACTTATATCCAGGACCACGGGGAAGACCTGTACCGACGGGGTTTGTACGTCTTTATTAAATTGACCGTACCGCCACCCAATATGCTAATTTTTGATGCCAGCAACCGCGATATGTGTGAATTGGGCCGGCCCACGACCAATACGCCACTTCAAGCGCTGGTCATGATGAATGACCCTATCATCATGGAATGCTCCCGGGTGTTGAGCCAGAAAATATTGGAAAAAGAGTTGAACGAGGAGGCGTTTTTAAAAGAAGCCTTCACGCGAGTCCTCTGCCGCTTTCCGGATGAAAAAGAGACTTCCGTGCTTCACGAATATTATCAGGAAGAATTGCAACGGTATCAAAATGCCCCTGAAGAGGCAGATAAATTTATCCAGATCGGTGAATACCCGCTGAATGAGGATCTCGATCCGGTCATTCAAGCTGCCCTGATGTCTTCCATACATTTGCTATACAATCTGGACGAAACCATAACGAAAACGTAAAACCATGCATCAACAGGATGAAATAAGAGAATCCCGGTTAAAGATCAACAGACGCCATTTTTTATCCAAAATGAGTATTGGTATCGGAAGTGCTGCACTGGGCTCTCTCCTGATCCCGGGGCTATTTGAAGGAGGATCGTCTGAGGAAACGTTGACCGCCGCTCTTCCCCATTTTGCGCCCAAAGCCAAGCGGGTCATCTACCTGTTTCAGAGTGGTGCACCATCACAGCTCGAATCATTTGATTACAAGCCCTTACTCAACAAGAGAATGGGGGAAGATCTACCTCCCTCCATCCGGGATGGGCAGCGGCTTACCGGTATGACTGCCAACCAGGATAAATTTCCACTGGTCGGATCGTATTACGATTTCCACCAGTATGGTGAATCGGGCGCCTGGGTCAGCGATTTGTTTCCGTACACGGCCAAAATCGTGGATGAGCTCTGCATCATTCGAAGTCTGCACACCGAAGCGATCAATCATGATCCGGCCATCACTTTTTTCCAAACCGGAGCCCAGCAGGGGAATCGGCCAAGTATGGGGGCGTGGCTGAGCTATGGCCTGGGTAGTGAAAATAAGAATCTGCCCACTTTCTGCGTGCTGGTGTCCAAAGGAGATGGAAACGGGCAGGGGGTTTATTCTAAGCTCTGGACCAATGGTTTTCTCGATTCCGTGCACCAGGGTGTTCAGTTTTCATCCGGCCACGATCCCGTCCTTTACCTCAGCAATCCGGATGGTACAGACATCCATTCCCGACGTAAAATGCTCGACAAGTTAGCTGAGCTCAACCACCATCAATACGACCAAATCGAAGATCCGGAAATCACAGCAAGGATACGCCAATACGAAATGGCTTATCGGATGCAGACTTCTGTACCTGAAGTTACTGATATCTCCAAAGAACCCGATCATATTATAAAAATGTATGGTCCTGACTGTCTGGTTCCGGGTACCTACGCAGCAAATTGTCTATTGGCCCGCAAACTGGCCGAAAATGGTGTACGGTTTGTCCAGTTATATCATCAGGGCTGGGATCAGCATGGCAATCTGCCAAGGGAAATGGCCGGTCAGGCGAAAGATGTGGATCAGGCCTCTGCTGCGTTGGTTATGGACCTGAAGCAACGTGGTCTGCTCGAAGATACACTGGTCGTGTGGGGTGGTGAATTTGGCCGTACCAATTACTGCCAGGGTAAACTGACAGCGGATAATTACGGTCGGGATCATCATCCACGGGCATTTTCCGTGTGGATGGCCGGAGGGGGCATCAAACCCGGCGTGGTGCATGGGAAAACCGATGAATTCGGATACAATATCGTCCGGGATCCAGTCCATATCCATGATTTTCACGCCACTATCCTGGATGTACTTGGGCTGGACCATGAAAAACTGACCTATAAATACCAGGGCAGAAGACTGCGTCTGACCGATGTAGGAGGAAACGTAGTCGATAAGATCATTGCCTGATTCGCCGCCCGTCTGAACTATGAACATATCAAACAGATTGTGGAAGACAATGGGGATGGTCAATTTTGGTCTGGATGTATTGATCCTGGTCGTCCTGTTGGCAGGTGCGTCTATCGAAATACCACCTGTACTGCAGATATTGGGCCGGGCGCACCCCATGGTACTCCATTTCCCGATCGTATTCATATTCCTGCTCCCCTTTATACCTCTGCTGCTAACCGCACTGTCCGTAAATCAGGAAGACCGTAAAATTTTTGTAAGCCGGTATTTTCAAGCAGCTCATTTCCTGTGCGGAATCACAGTATTGTTTGGACTGTTTTTATCAGCGGAGACCGGTTACAATGGATTTGAAATCTCTCTCCACAAATGGGGCGGCGTGATCTTACTGGTAGTGCTGATCCTTTTGGAAAACCTGTGGTACTACAGGACCCATCAGACCGGTACGCTCCGGCTTATGATGTATCTACCACTGATACTGGTGGTAATTACCAGTCATATAGGAGCGGGTGTTACGCATGGTCAGGATTTTCTGACCGAACCCGTTCGTAGTAAAACCACACCACAGGTTCCATTGACTCAGGCTTTGATATATCGCGATGTAATTCATCCCATACTGGAACAAAAATGTATGAATTGTCACAATTCCTCCAAATCCAAAGGAGATCTGATCCTGGCCGATAGTATTTCCATCCTGAAGGGCGGAGAGGATGGTCCTGTCATCACGATAGGAAATCCTGACGACAGCCCGTTATTTCAGCGACTCATGCTCGACATTGACCACGACGATCATATGCCGCCAAAAGGAAAACCACAACTAACTCAGACAGAAATCAACCTGATCGGTCAATGGATTAGTCAGGAACACCCGTTTGATGTGGCGTATGCCGCACTCGATCCGGCTGATACGCTGGCCGTATTGACCAAAACGCATTATAAATCGGACGCCCCGATGGTCTATGATATGAAACCAGCCAGTAAATCGGATATCCGCTCACTCAATGACGATTACAGACTGCTGAGTCCAATAGCCCGGGAATCCCCGGCGCTGTATGCGCGTTTTCTCAGTGCATCGCATTATCAGGATGAATACCTGAATGCCCTGACCAGGGTGAAGGATCAGGTAGTAGATCTTTACCTGGGACATATGCCGGTAGATGACGAAGATCTGTCGATCGTCGGCCAATTTTCCAATCTGCAGGTACTCAATCTCAATGGCACCAGAATATCAGATCAGGGCCTGACCAACCTGTACGAACTGACCGATTTACAGAAATTGTACCTGACAGGAACCGATGTTTCCGAATCCGGCATCAGTAATTTACTGAAGGCAAACCCAATAAAAAAGCTTTATCTGTGGGCCAGCGACATCGATTCCAGTGGAATGAAATCCCTTCGGATCGATTTTCCGAATACGGAAATCACGGGTGAAACCAATCCCTTCGGTAATGAGGTCATCGCACTCAATGCACCACAGATCAAACCCGAATCACCGTTTTTCCATTCATCAGTACGTGTCACATTTGACCATCCTATTCCACAGGTCACCCTACGTTATACTACAGATGGTAGTCTGCCGGATAGTATGACTTCACCGATTTATACCGAACCCCTGGAATTGACGGACGATACTGAATTTCAGATTCAGGCCTTTAAACCCGGGTGGCTAAGCAGTCCCGTGGTAACCGCTTCTTTCTACGGTCGAAAATATTCTCCGGATTCAAGCTGGCTGGAAACCGTTCCCAAACCCAATTTTTCAGGGAACGGAGCCATTACACTGACCGACCAGAAAGCAGGTGACAAGGTCCACGAAGATAAAAGCTATTTGGGTTACCGGAACAATGAAGCGATATTTGGTTTCCGGTTTGATCATCCATCACCCCTGGAATCCATTGTGATCAGTTGCCTGGTCAAAACACCGGCCTATATTTTTCCTCCACTCAGGGTCCGGGTAGAAGTAATGGATGAAGCCGGTTCCTGGCAGGAGGCCGGATCATCAAATCCGGAACAACCCACCGCCCGAATTGATTACGCCAAAGAATATCTTTCAATCCCTTTAGATGCCGATATTCAGGTCAGACAGGTCAGGCTAACCCTGACACCGCAGCCCGTGTTACCTTCCTGGCATCGGGGCAAGGGAGAACCTGCCTGGGTATTCGTGGATGAAGTCTTGTTTCAATGAGTAGTGGCAGCCCATTCTACCTCTGACCTTATCCCATTAATACTGATTATCAGCGGATAATTCAGTAAAACAGATCCTCCGTTCATCCTATCCCCCCTTGACCGGCAATTTTTCCATTTTCAGTGGAGGTGCGGCAGAAAGACCTGTGACCTCCAGGATCTCCTGTTCATCGAGCGTCTCAAGTTCCAATAAGGCTGTAGCGAGTGCATCGAGTTCGCGGCGGTATTTTATCAAAAGGCGGTGCGCCTCCCCGTGGCATTCCCGGATGATCCTGAGTATTTCTGAATCTACCAGCCGGGCGGTTTCCTCACTGAAGGTCTTGGTTTGGTAACCACCACCCAAATATGGATTTTGCTGTTCCGCTAATTGTACCATTCCCAATTTGTCGCTCATACCCCAAATGGTCACCATATGACGGGCGATTTGGGTAGCCTGTACGATATCATTTTGCGCACCCGTTGTCTTAGTACCATAGATGATCTCCTCAGCCGAGCGCCCCCCAAGAATACCGATAATCCGGGCGCGTAGATAGGCTTCCGGGTAATTGTACCGATCGCTTTCCGGTCTTTGATACGTCACACCCAACGCCTGACCACGGGGTACGATACTTACCCTATTAACCGGATCCGCTCCCGGTACCACCAGACCCAGAATGGCATGTCCGCCTTCGTGGTAAGCTATTCGCTCCCGGTCATCATAACTCAGTACGAGCGGTCGCTCGGGGCCGAGTACGATCTTTTCGAGTGCATCCATAAAATCTTTGTGGTGTACCTTTTCCTGTTCCCGTCGGGCTGCCAGCAAGGCAGCTTCATTAACCAGATTCCTGATGTCAGCCCCGGATACGCCCGGTGTAGCAGATGCGAGCTCTTCCAGACTAACATCCGCATCCAGTGGAACCTGTCGGGTATGAACCTTGAAAATGGCTTCACGGCCGTTCTTGTCCGGTAGATTGACCATGACACGACGATCAAAACGCCCCGGACGCAGCAATGCTTTATCCAGTACGTCGGGTTGGTTGGTGGCGGCCAGGACGATGACACCTTCCTTACTGGAAAATCCATCCATTTCCGTCAGGATCTGATTGAGCGTCTGTTCCTGCTCGCTGGCGCCACCGAGGGCAACCTGCCCCCTTGCCCGGCCAATGGAATCCAACTCATCGATAAATATGATGGATGGCGCATGTTCACGAGCCTGTCGGAAAAGATCCCGCACTCTGGATGCCCCTACACCCACGATCATTTCAACAAATTCTGAGCCGCTCATCGAAAAAAACGGGACTCCGGATTCCCCCGCTACTGCCCGCGCTAGCAACGTTTTTCCGGTGCCGGGCGGACCGACCAATAGCACACCCTTCGGAGCAGTTCCGCCCAGTTTCGTATATTTCGAAGGCTCTTTCAGGAATTCTACGATTTCGACCAGTTCATTCTCCGCTTCGTCTATTCCTGCCACATCTTCAAATGTCACCTTCCCTTCCTTTTCTTTGTCATACCGCCTTGCAGCGCTTTTTCCCATCCCCATGAGGGCGCCGCCCATTCCACCGCCCTTCTTCATTCGTCTGAACATCCACATATACAGCCCGATAAGTAGCAAAGCCGGACCAAAGAAAAGCAGAAAATCGATCAGGGGACTTCGACCTTCTTGTATAGGTTCAGCCAGGATTTCAACACTGTTGTCAATCAACAACTTTTCCAGTCCGGGATCTACAAACGATGGCAAAATCGTAGTAAATCGGTACACCTCCACAGATC
Source organism: uncultured Saprospiraceae bacterium (assembly GCA_965652315.1). Classification (GTDB taxonomy): domain Bacteria; phylum Bacteroidota; class Bacteroidia; order Chitinophagales; family Saprospiraceae; genus Membranihabitans. The sequence continues at coordinate 15,447 of CBFGVZ010000073.1, forward strand.
GTCTTTCTGTTTCATCCACACCCGAAGATGGCGGTGTATATGATACCGTATCCAGGAAAGTGCCCGTAATGGTTTCACCCCGTGTAAATACACCACTCACATTACCTTGCTCCACCTGCGCCTTGAAAAACGTATAGGGTATAGTCCTGGGATCGCCCGGATTTGGGAAAAATGTTTTGACTACAAAATAATTGAAAAGCAGAATAAGCACAAACCAGATCCAGGTCCTGCGTGGTGGTACCCCGGGGCTTTGCTTTTGATTGCCTTCAGGTTTTTGGATTCGTTCCTGGGGATCGGTTTCAGGCGGTTGTTTCGATTCACTCATGGCCGTATTT
>CBFGVZ010000074.1:0-15701 GCA_965652315.1 uncultured Saprospiraceae bacterium
GCTGAGAATTCCTGGAAACCACTGTAAATGCTCAAATCCCCCACATCCACAATCGAAGCAGGATAGTATATTTGGTTGTTCTTCATTCTTTCATTGTAGAGATAGCCGACATCCATTCGAACCATTTGCTGACCGACCGGCACTTGCATTTCTTTTATGATCAGTGACATCATACGACGCTCATTTTCCGGTATAGCCTCATAGGCCTGTACCGTTTCGGTCTGATACGATTGGGTTAAAATGGATTCCAACGCCTTGATCAGAGTCAGAAAATTCAATTCCCGCAGATATTGTTTTTCCGGATCTTTAGGGTAACCTCCGGATTCAATCAAAATGCTGGATGTACCCCATTTCATCACATTATCTCCAAATGCCCTGGGTTCAAAGCTATCATCGTACACCGCGATCCGGTCAGGAATCAATGTTTCCAGAGTGTCCTGCAACAGTGCGATCAATTGCATCGAACGCATGCGAACATCGTTAATGTTTTTGTTATAATCATAGGCGGGCGCCAGAAAAGCCAGAGCCACCTGTTTCCCATGCTGGCCAGCACGGTAATATATGCTCTGATCATGTAAATTGAATCCGAAAACCGGTTGGATGGAATCGACCAGTTTTTTCAAAAACCTGGATTCCGGATTGCTGAGATATACTGCATCACGGTTGAGGTCGATATTGGCAGCATTTTTCCGTTGAAATCTGGCTGCCCCGTCGGGATTAAGCATCGGAACAAAATACAAGGTCAACCTGTTCCCAAGCATTTCAAGAAAATTCTGATCAGCTGGATCTGTGGAATCCAGATAATTGAACAGATCCAGCAATGCCATCGTGGCAGTAGATTCATCTCCATGCATCTGCGACCAAAGCAAAACCGGGATTTCCCCGTTCCCGTACCGGGCGAGATAAATGGGACGGTCTTCCAGGCTATACGCCCCTACCTCAAAGTGAATCCGTTCGTTTTGATGGTGTTGGTCAAAATGGGGGATTAGGTCTTCGATGCTAAAACGCCTGGTGGTGATATCATCTTCTCTGTATAGCTCATACCTTTGCTGTAATTCCTGTATGGTGGGGGCACCCTCTTGCGAAAAAAGTGGGAATATCCCGGTTAGCTGGAGAACCCAAATCCAAAAGACCACTTTGCCAGATTTCATAATGTCATAATTTTGTTAAATTTATCGAATCGAAAATCCCGATTTTGAATGGACAAATGGATAAATTAAGCTTCATCATTAACAGTAAAACTATGAAAAAAAATTATTTTAGTCTGCTTATGTCTGCGGCTATCCTGTCCTTTCTGTGTTTTGCCTGTTCTTCCAGCCGGAATTTGTCACAGATCACCAATCCCAAAACCGCCGAAGAATGGGCATGGTTTCTGTTCGATACGGCCTCGGTTCATAGTGGGCTATTTGTGATCGAAGCCGGGAAAGAAGATGGTCAGAAGAATCCAGTAATTGATTACAACAGTCGGTCACTTTTTACACCAGCCTCCAACACTAAAATCCTGACCCTGTACGCAGCTTTGAAATTTTTACCAGACCGCCTTACCGGTTTGAAATATCACCAGAAGGATGGCGTCACCTGGTTTAAAGGGACCGGAGACCCGGGATTCCTGGATCCGAGATTTGATTCAGATGACGTCCTTACCTTTTTGCAGAAACAAGAATCCCTGGTCTTTGTGTCCGATTGGGGGAGTGATCAGCGATGGGGCAGTGGATGGTCCTGGGATGATTATCCTTATTACTATTCTACTCAGCTCAGCCCTTTCCCGATTTATGGTAATATGATCCGCGCCTGGTGTGCAGAGGGTGAATGGCAGGTTCACCCCACGGGTTTTATTCTCAATTGGATTTCGGATGGGGATTATTTTCGGGTGAAACGGGAGGAAAATTCGAACATTTTCCAACTCAATGTCGCCAGATGTACTTCCGATACATTAAGGATTCCGTTCGTCTGGGATCAGGACGTCCTGACTACATTGCTAGCGGATACCATTCATCAAAAGATCGATTGGGTTCGGAAACCCACTGCCGATGTAGGGAGATCCTGGTCTTCGATACCCGGTACCTCACGTGACACGATGCTCCGGGCGATGATGTACGACAGTGATAATATGATCGCGGAACAGCTTCTGATGAATATATCTTCTGTATTGTGGGATACAATTAGTACTGCACGGGTCATAGATACCCTGATGGAGACCGATTTTGGTGCCTGGAAGGATAAAATAAAGTGGGTGGACGGCTCCGGGCTCTCGATTTACAACAAATTTTCTCCCCGTTTCATGACAGAACTACTCCATCAGCTATACCATTCCATGCCACAGCAAAAACTGTTGAGCTATTTCCCGGCAGGTGGAGTAAGGGGTACAATCAGCTCCTGGTATGGAAATGGGGGGCAGCCCTATGTTTTTGCCAAAACCGGAACCCTTTCCGGCGTACATTGCCTGTCGGGTTATTTACTGGCTGATAGTGGAAAGACTTATATCTTTTCGTTTATGCATAATAATTACCTGGGGTCTTCCACACCGTTTAAAGAAAAAATGCAAAAGTTGTTGAATTACATGAAAGAGAATTTATAACGAACAAAAAAATTTGGAAAATTCGATCGCCTTCAAATTTCGGGGAAAATGACCAGATTCGGGTATCTATTCCCGGGATACTCTTCATCTGCAGGAATTCTACATTTTCGATTCCTTCAGGTGGTGAGCATGATGCTGTTTTTCGGCGAATGATTGAGGGATTCATGTATATTTCAAAACTTAATCTTACTTTGTCAAATCCAATCTGGTAATCAAGTCATGGCGGCTGTTCGTTCAACGCGGGAGTCTGGTAATAAGGGTGAAGATATTGCCTGCCGCTTTCTCATGTCCAAAGGATTTACAATCCTGGAAAGAAACTGGCGGACCAGTACTCTGGAAATCGATATTATCTGTACCAATTCAGAATTTCTGACTTTTGTGGAAGTAAAATACCGGAAGAACTCCAGGTATGGTGATCCCGTGGAATTTATCACGGATCAGAAAATGGAGAATCTGTCTATTGCTGCTGCTCAGTATATCGAGGAAAAAGGCTACACGGGGCCAGTCAGATTTGATGTGATCGGCATACGACCTGACCGTGGTAACCACTACAAAATCAGACATCTGGAAGATATTCATTTTTCGGGATGGGACCCGTAAGGGTGTGGGTGTGGGTGTGGGTTTGGGTTTGTGGGGTGTGGGTTTGAGTTTGAGTTTGAGTTTGGGTGTGAGAGTGAGTTTGGGGGTGGGTGAGTTAGACCTCATGAATTTAATTGACAGTTTTGACCAAACTACCAAACTTAATGTGGAAAACTTTCTTTGGTTCAAAAACAAGGATAATTATTTCACCTCTGATTCATATCCTCATTTCCTGTCTCCGGTCTCCATTCCATCTTTCTGTTACCTACCCTAAAATCCTGCTTAACATCTCTTTCACCATATCACCACTATTCGCTGCAGGATAATCAAAGCCCTTGGATTTGAGGTCGTATTCATGTAGAATGGACAGGACTGACTCGCATTTTCGGGGACTATAAACTTTTGTGGCCTGTTGGAATTCTGAAAGGAAAAAAGAATGTGATAGTCCAAGACCCTGTTGTTGTTCTTTGGGACTGGCTGACCGCAAAAAGTGCATTTTATAGATTTTGCTGAAATATGCATATAACATGGAAATGATCATGACGGGAGAGTTCTCCTTTTCATTTTCCATAAGCATGGAAATAATATGGAGCGATCGGGTCCGGTCACCACTACCGATTGCCTTTTGCAGTTCAAAAACATTGAACTCCTTACTGATACCCACATACCTTTCCACATCTTCTGATGTAATAGTATTGTCCTCCGGTTTGTTGAGCATGATCTTGTCGAGCTCATTGACTATCTTTTGCAAATCCGTGCCAAGGTATTCTGCAAGCAGACGGGTTGTCGCTGCGGAAATACTCCATTTTTGTCCAGTCACATAATCACTGATCCATTGTTCGATCTGATAATCCCGGACCGATTTGGATTCGTAGGCCGAATCGAGATTGGTCAGTGCCTTGAATATCTTGAATCGTTTATCAACCGAACTTTTATATTCTATAATAAATATCGTGGTTTCGACTGGCTCAAGGATATAGGGCAGGAGATTGGAAAAGGCTTTCATCTGATGGGCCTCCTTCAAAAAAATCACCTGGTAAGCAGCCATCATCGGATACCGCATTAAGGCATCCAGGACTGTAGCACTATCCGCATCTTTCCCGTAAAATACAGAAAAGTTAAAATCCTGCATTTCCGGATTGACGGTCTGGTCGACAATGAATTTACCAAGAACATCTATATAGTAGGGCTCATCCCCGTATAAAAAATAAATTGGACGCTCGGGTCTGGTCTTGATTTGTTTTTTAATTACTCCTAAATCCATATCCCAGTGCAGTCTTTTTTATTGATTCAGTTTTAAAATATTCAATGGATGCTGGCTATTTGCTTACCCACGCGTTCCTGTACCATATTACACAGCACTTCTACCCATGCCGCATGGTCATTGAGGCTTTCCATCATATCAAATGTTTCACCCCCTTCTTCCAAAAACAATTCCTTGTATTGCATGCCGAGTTCCACGATGGTTTCCAGACAATCTGCTACAAAGGCCGGACTCATAATCAATACCTTTTTATACCCTTTGCGAGCCAGATCCCTCACGACTTCTTCCGTGTATGGACGGGCCCATTCCGACTGCCCCAACCGCGACTGGAAGGAGGTGATACATTTTTCGTCGGTCAATTCCAGTTTTTCCATCAACAACCGAGTGTTGTGGAAGCACTGCGCGGAATAACAGAATCTGTTTTCCGAATGCATCGTCAGGCAGCATTCCTGATTAGCCTTACAATAATGACCGGGATCGGCTTTGAACAATTGTCTTTGGGGAAGACCGTGGTAACTGAAAATGATTTTTTCGTATTGATCTAATGGATAGCCTGAAGCTACCTGCGCCCAGGCATCGATAAAATCAGGCCGGTCATAAAACTGATTGACGATGGAAATCTCTGGGAAAATCCAGTCGTTGTGAATCTCATTCATTACCTTTTCAATTATTGAACCCACCGTAGCTGAGGCCTGTTGGGGGAATAACGGAATGATAATCCACCGTTTCAGCCGTGCACTTTTGAGTTCCGCAATACCCTGGGCAATGGATGGGGACTGGTATCGCATCGCCAGAACGACTTTGAAATTCTCACCCAAACGTTCCTGAAGTAAATCCCTTAATTTTTCTCCGTAATAAATTAATGGTGAACCTTCAGCTGTCCATAATTTTTGATATTCCTCTGCTGATTTGGGAGACCTGGAAAGGGCAATCGGTCCCCGGACCAGTAATTGCCGATTGATATAAGGTATATCGATCACCCTGGGGTCGAGTAAAAATTCAATCAGATATTTGCGCACATCCGATACCTTGGGGCTGTCGGGAGACCCTAGATTCACTAGCAGTACACCGGTATCGGCAGTTTCAATGTTCGATGTTCTCTCCATGATAAAACGATCTCAACTCGCAACAAAATTGGCCAAAAAATAAGGGAATAGCACCTTTCCATGGGTATTTTTGAAAAAAATATAGCCAGCAGCCATTCATCCGTTGCAATAATGTATTTTTGAACTTTTAGCATCAATACCAAATATGACACCGAACAAGGAGAAAATAATATTAGTGACCAATGACGATGGAATGTTTGCTCCGGGTATCCATTCACTGGTCAATGCAGTACGTGACCTGGGGAAAGTATATGTAGTCTCCCCTGATTCCCCGCAAAGCGGCAAAGGTCACGCCGTGACTCTGCGGGAACCGATCCGGTTCAACCGGGTCAAAACCTTCGAAGACATCGAGGCCTGGGAATGTTCAGGAACCCCTGTGGACTGTGTGAAATGGGCCAAAAATGTATTACTCAAGAACGAAACTATCGATCTTTGCGTTTCTGGAATCAATCACGGAGCCAACGCATCCATCAATATCATTTATAGCGGGACCATGTCTGCAGCCATGGAAGCAGCCATGGAAGGCATCCACAGCGTAGGCTTTTCGTTGCTGGATTTTTCATTTGAGGCAGATTTCAGCGCTTCAGAGCGTATATCCAACCGAATTAGTAAATACGTTCTCAGCCTGGAACCTGATTCCGGAGGTCCGATATTGCTGAATGTTAATATTCCCGCAGTCCCGGAAAATGAATTGAAAGGAATCAAAATTTGCAGGCAGGCAAACGCCCGCTGGAAGGAAGAATTTCAGGAAGGGATCGATCCCCGAGGAATGAAATATTACTGGATGGCCGGAGAATTGTTTAATTTGGACAAAGGGCAGGACACTGATCTTCAAGCGCTGGAAGAAGGCTATGTGTCCGTTGTTCCCTGCCAGTTTGATCTCACGGATTACCCCAACCTCCGAAACCTCAACGGACTGATGAATGATCAATAGGCAGTATGATAAATTGTATGTTGGTTTGATCACTGGCACCCTGGTACCACTGATTACATTTGGCATTTTGTATATCGTATTTGAAGAATTGAGCCGGAATGGTATCGTATCTGACGAAGGATTTTCGACAGGATTTAGACTTCGCACCATTTCGCTGGTAAGTATTGCGGCAAATGTGATTCTCGTTCGTTATTACCAAAACCGATACGCATATCAGGCGGTTCGGGGAGTGATTTTTCCAACCTTTATTCTGGTCATAGTGTGGATTATTTATTACTCAAATATTCTGCTCGGATGAAAAAAGTATATGTAATAGCGGGGGAACCTTCTGGAGATCTGCATGGCGCTCATCTGGTTGAAGCAATGAGAATGATCGATCCCGACCTCCGATTTCGAGGATTTGGCGGGATCCAGATGGCATCAGCCGGCGTGAAATTGGATCAAACCATTGATCAATTATCCTTTATGGGCTTTTCTGAGGTAGTGAAGCATTTTCCCGTCATCATCACCAATTTTCGCAAAGCTAAGCAGGCCATACAAAGCTGGAATCCCGATGCGATATTATATATAGACTTTCCGGGTTTCAACCTTCGAATGGCTGCATGGGCCAAGAAAAAAGGGTACAAAAATTTTTATTATATCGCTCCACAGGTCTGGGCCTGGAAAGAACGCCGTGCACTGAAAATCAGGAAATATGTAGACGAACTCTTCTGCATATTGCCATTTGAAAAGGAGTTTTTTGCACGATTCGATTACGATGTCCACTATGTAGGTCATCCTCTGGTGGATATCATTCGGCAGTTCCGGCAAAATCAGAAAAAATCTTTCCCTTCTGATGTCCAGGTACGGACTCTGACTGAAAAGTCCGATACGACGAATGAGGCATCTACTGTGCCCGGTAAAAAAATTATTGCGTTGCTTCCAGGCAGCAGAACTCAGGAAGTACTGAAAATTTTACCAGCTCAACTGGAAGCGGTGAAGTATATGACAGATTTCCGAGTCATTATTGGGAAATCTCCTCATGTTCCCGGGCAGGTGTATACGGATATCATGTCCGTTACTGATACGCATCCGGAAATAACGGAAAATACCTATGCTTTACTGGGTAAAGCCTATGTAGCCTGCGTGGCCTCGGGTACAGCCACACTCGAAACCGCCCTGTTTCAGGTGCCGGAAGTGGTTAGTTTCCGGGGCACTCGCTTCAATTATTGGATCGCAAAAAGATTGATAAAGGTTCCATGGATTTCACTGGTGAATCTCATCATGGGCCAGGAAGTGGTCAGGGAACTGATTCAGGAACAACATACCCCTGAACAAATTCGAAGTGAAGTGCTTCGATTAATGGAAGAATCCCATCGGGAAAAAATTATCGAACTTTACCGGAAATTGGAAGAAAAACTCGGTGCAGGAGGTGCTGCAGAAAAAACTGCAAAAATTATAATTTTGCAATATGGCGCTTGAAATAATAATTATTTTTACTTTCGGTTAAAATCAGAATTTTAATGGCAAATAGTAAGAGAGAAGAAAAAGAAATCCAAATATTGAATTCAGCTGAAAAAAAGTTTTCGGAATTGGGTTTTGAGAACACAAAAATGGAGAATATCGCTGATACTATCGGTATTAGTAAAGGACTTGTTTATTTTTATTTCAACAGTAAGGAAAACCTGTACATGGCACTGACTTACCGGGCGATGCGAAAGATGAATGATATGTTTTACAGCGTACTTCAGTCCAATCAGGGCAAAAGCGGGTTGGAATCGACGATGACCCTCGCAAACGCCTACATCAGTTTTCTGGAAGAACATCCCTTTTACCTGGAGTTACTGATGAATTATACCCGATTGGTGCGATCGTCGAATCAAAGGAATAACCAATTGACGGAATCGATGAAAAACAGCATCTTTTTCCGCAAGATCAAGGATATCCACAACATTCCCATTACCATTTTTCAGGAAGAAATCGCGCGCGGTCAGGCCGATAAATCGGTTCGTAACAAGCGGTCGGCCAATTTGCTTTATATGACCCTGTGGAGCCTGGTGGTGGGCTTCAACCAATTGAAATCTGCTGCCGGTCAGAATAATCGTATGACAATGTATCAGATCAATATCGTCGAATGGAAAAATTACATCGTGGAGGTGATCAGAAAAACATTTGAAGATGAAAATTAGACCAGGATCCTGGTGTGCGATAGTAGTATGGGTCTTTATCATAGCTGGGGCGTGTGGATCATCCCGAGACACCCTTCGACCACCTCAGGCAGACCTGCCCAATGCGCTTTTGTGGGAGATCAACTCGGAAGATCTGGATAGTCCCTCTTATCTGTTCGGAACGATTCATATCATCCCAACTGAAATGTTTTTGTGGCCGAAGGATTTTCAGGAAGCATTTGACTCTTCGGATCAGGTCGTGATGGAAGTTGGCGAACCTGACATAGATCCGGCCAGTATGATGGAATTGCTGCCACGGATCATGATGTCCGAAGAATTGAGTCTGGAAAACTTGGTAAGTACGGAGGAATATGCCCGGGTGGAGTCCTATTTTGAGAATATTGGAATGCCGATGATGTTTATCAACAAGATCAAACCATTTTTTCCCTATATGCTCGTGGAGATCGATTTTGCTAATCTTATGGAAGGGGATATGAAATCATATGAGCAGGAAATTGCTGCATGGGCCCGGGCTGATGAGAAAACCATACTGGGATTGGAGACGATTGATTATCAGATGTCCCTGTTCGATTCGATACCTTATAAGGATCAGGCTATGTTGCTCGTTCAGGCTATCGATGAAAAATCCGGTGATCCCGATGCGAGTCTGCAGAATTCTGATGTAATGTTTCAGACTTATATAAACCAGGATCTCAACGGACTATTAGAACAGGTAACCGAATCAGACGGTCCACTGGCGAAGTACAACAATCTGTTCCTGGACGATCGAAATAGAAACTGGATTCCAAAAATCGAATCAATGATCCGGCGACAATCCAGTTTTATCGCCGTAGGGGCTGGTCATTTGCCCGGTGAGAATGGAGTTATCCAATTGCTGAAGGCTAAAGGTTATACATTGACACCCATAATGCAATCTGAGAATGGCACTCATTAAAACGGTACGGGACAAATCACCACAGTGGGGAAAGGATTGTTTCCTGGCAGACAATGCTACCATCACCGGAGATGTGGTGATGGGAGACGAATGCAGCGTGTGGTTTCAGGCGGTGATTAGGGGAGATGTTAATAGCATCCGGATGGGTAATCGGGTCAACGTCCAGGATGGAGCGGTGATTCACTGTACCTACGAGCGATCCAAAACGGTCATCGGTGATTTTGTTTCGATAGGTCACCAGGCCATTGTACACGGTTGTACCATCCATCCGCTGGTACTGGTGGGTATGGGCAGCCGAATCATGGATCATGCAGTGGTGGAAAGTGGATGTATCATTGCAGCCGGAGCAGTCATACTGGAAAATACAATCTGTGAGGAAGGGTATATTTACGCCGGGGTCCCAGCACGTAAGATCAAACCCGTGTCAGCGGAATTGCTGGAGGGCGAGATCAGGCGAATCGCCAACAATTACGTGAAATACGCAGGTTGGTACAAATAAAATAAAATCCACCTTCCAATTTTGAGTTTACTCGGTCAGATCAATTATTTTTGTGCTAAATAATGCTAAAAAATGATCGACGTCAAACTCTTCACGGGTCAGAATTCCCGCTATCTTGCTGAGAAAATTGCGTCCAATTACGGGCAAAACCTGTCCAGAATGGATATTCAGAAGTTTTCTGACGGGGAAATTCATCCAGTCATCCAGGAATCGGTCCGGGGTGCTTATGTTTTTTTTATCCAAAGTACACCGTCACCCCCATCCAACATCATGGAACTGCTCCTTATGATTGATGCTGCCAAGCGGGCCTCTGCAGGCTACATTACTGCGGTGATTCCCTATTTTGGATATGCACGACAGGATCGGAAGGACCAACCTCGGGTACCGATTTCAGCCAAACTGATCGCGAATCTACTTGAAGCCGCAGGTGCAAACCGGGTAATGACCATGGATTTTCACGCCGATCAGATCCAGGGATTTTTTGACATACCGGTCGATCACCTCCGTAGTGAAGCGATTTTTATGCCCTATCTGGAGAAATTTGATCTGTCCAATACCATTTTTGCTGCCCCCGATGTAGGAGGGGTGAAGCGAGCCCGGAAATATGCCAAAGTATTCAAAACTCCGCTTGTGATCTGTGACAAGCAACGCGTAAAACCCAATGAGATCGCTACTATGACTGTTATCGGGGAAGTGCAGGGTAAAAATGTGATCGTGGTTGATGATCTGGCGGATACAGCAGGTACGCTTTGCCGGGCTGCTGATGTACTGGTGGAAAAAGGAGCCACCAATGTGATCGCGATTTGTACCCATCCGGTTCTTTCGGGAAATGCATATGAGAATATCGAAAATTCGAAATTGTCCCGGTTGATTGTGACCGATACGATCCCTCTGAAAAGAGAATCAGATAAAATAAAGGTACTGGAATCCAGCCGCCTGTTTGCCCGGGCCATACGCAATACGCACGAACACAAATCCATCGCAGCGCTGTACCTCGAAGATATATGATTCTTTGATCCATGGTGATGGTTATCTTTATCCGCCATTGTACACCAGCGAAGTATGCGTACCAGAAGTAGTGGGCTCCTATTGCCTCATTTAACCCGGACAAGCCGATAAATACGGTCAATTTATGTTTGCAAATCAATAATAATTACTACTTTAACGCTTTATATCATATTAACCGATCATAACACCTACCTATGAAAAGAAGAAAATTCATGCAACAATCTGCTTATGCCATTGGTGGAATAAGCATTTTGGGTATAAACGCCTGTGGCAGTAAGACACAAAAGGACGACAAAAACTCAGCCAATAGTTCTATGAGTGGTGGAAATGAAAATCTGCCATTCAGAATTTCGCTGGCACAATGGTCATTACACAAAACATTATTCGCCAAAGAAATCGATAACCTCGATTTTGCAAGGATTACGAGGGAAGAATTTGACATCGATGCGATCGAATACGTCAATCAGTTTTTCAAAGATAAAGCACGGGACAAGGCTTATCTGGACGAGCTCAACCAAAGGGCAAATGATCACGGAATATATCAGAACCTGATCATGATAGATGGAGAAGGTGGATTGGGGAATCCCGATGGAGCTGAGCGCGCCAAAGCGGTCGAAAATCACAAAAAATGGGTGGAAGCTGCCAAACACCTCGGTTGTGGAACCATCCGCGTAAATGCTTATGGTGAAGGTACGGCAGCAGAAGTGAAAGCTGCAGCAGTAGACGGACTGGGTAGTTTGGCCGAATTTGCACAACCATTTGGGATCAATGTGACCGTGGAAAATCATGGAGGTTATTCTTCCAATGGCTCCTGGCTGGCCGATGTAATGAAGCAGGTAGGCATGGACAATTGTGGAACGCTTCCTGATTTTGGGAATTTCTGCATCGAACGGGGAGAAGGAGGTTGCAAAGAAGAGTACGACCGCTATAAAGGCGTGACTGAACTGATGCCGTATGCCAAAGCGGTTTCAGCCAAAACCCACGATTTCGATGCCAATGGGGATGAAACACATACGGATTACTACAGGATGATGGATATCGTACTAGATGCAGGTTATCATAGTTGGGTCGGAATCGAGTACGAAGGGAGCACCGATGATGAGTATACCGGTATCCGGAAAAGTAAGGCCCTTTTGGAAAAAATCCAACAATCAAAGATGTAATACAGCTCCCGACCCCGCTGCAAAGAATCCGATCTGCGCTGTGGGAAGATCAGGGGATCCAGTTGTGGATGAAACGAGATGACCTGGCTCATCCGGTGGTCTCAGGAAATAAAATCCGGAAACTGTTTTTTCTCATGGACGAACTCCGGCGAGGCTTGTGCCCGGGAGTACTCAGTTTTGGGGGACCACATTCCAACCACATTCACGCGCTGGCATGGATTTGCTGGTATTACCATGTACCGTGTGTATTGTTTGTACGGTCATTTGATGACAGACCTGAAAGTCCGACACTGAATGATGTCCGGAATTGGGGAGCACAAATCAGGGTGCTTTCACCCGAAGAATATCAACGGAAAGTTGACCCCGATCAAATCGGGCAATGGCAAAAGGAGTATCCTCAGTATATTATCCTGCCTGAAGGAGGAAGTCATCCGAAAGCCATGTCCGGGATCGGCAGAATGATGGAGGAAGTGCTCGAAGTGTTACCCCATCCGGATATTTGGATGTGTCCGGTAGGAACGGGCTCGACCCTGGCTGGAATGATTCATCGGAAAAGTCCCGATCAAAAAATCATCGGTATCGCAGCGCTCAAATCCTCTGTGCTTGATATGGAAATACGGTCCCGTTGGAATTTAGATCGGTATCCAGGCTGGGTGATCGCGCAGCAGTGGCATTGGGGCGGGTACGGTAAGTCGCCTGGTCAGTTGCGGGATTTTATCAATCATTTTGCGAAAGAACACGGCATAGTTTTGGATCCGTTGTACAATGGCAAGGCGATGTATGCATTTTATCAATACGTGAATGCAGAATTGATTCCAGCTGGAAGCAAGGTAGTTTTTATCCATACCGGTGGGCTCCAGGGGTGGCGTGGCATGAGCAACCCGATAGATGTCAAATAAAATCAGAACGGTGGAAGTCTGGTGCGATTTTGTCTGATCCCTGGGATTATTGAATGATCTGATCCTGTTCCTGAATGAGGGACCAATGCTGAAAACAGTAGGTTACAACGATTCATATCGCGCCCCTGGGATTTATTAAATTTTATGCTTTGGAAATATTTTTCCGAAAATTTTGCTTAGCTTTAATTGCAACATAAAAACTTCAAAAATGACCTACCTTTTAATTGTAATTATTCTTCTGGCCGTATTGGTGTTTTGGGGTATAAGCATTTACAATAAACTAGTCCGCAACAGGAATATGATGGAAGAAGGATTCAGTGGAATGGACGTTCAGTTGAAAAAACGTCACGACCTGATTCCCAACCTCGTCAATACCGTTAAGGGATACGCTACACATGAACAGGAAACTTTTGAGCGGGTGATGGAAGCCCGTTCCAAAGCGATGTCCGGAATGACAGTCACTCCTGACAACGCGGACGCTCTGGCCGATTCACAGAACCAGTTGACAGCAGCGATCGGAAGATTATTTGCGGTAGCAGAAAATTATCCGGAATTAAAAGCCGATGCCAATTTCCGGGAATTGCAAACCCAGCTGTCCGAGATCGAAGGAGATATCGAGAAAGCCAGACGATACTACAATGCCACGGTGCGGGACAATAACATTGCGGTAGAATCATTTCCATCAAATATCATTGCTAACATGGGGGGATTTCGTCATGGGGTATTCTTCGAAATGGAGGATCCTGGGGAGCGGGCTGTACCGGAAGTTAAATTTTAACTCCATGCGTTTTATAGCTGTTATGGTCTACCTTTTACTGGGTGGCTGGTCGTATGGCCAGGAGGAAATCCTACAGTATCAGGTAGATATAGACATTCAGGAAAATAGTAAAATTGAAGTCACCGAAACCATAACAGTACGAGCGGAAGGCCAGCAAATTCGCCGTGGTATTTTCCGGATAATTCCTACCATCCGTCCGGATGAGTCCGGTCGCAATGAACCTGCGCCAATTGAGATCCTGAGTGTACAGCGAGATGGACAGCAGGAAGAATATCATACCGAAAGGAACAGAAAAAGTATCACGTTGTATTTTGGGCAAGAGTCCGTGATTTTAAGTCCGGGGGTCTATACTTATGAACTGAAATACCTTGCATCCAATCAGATTGGATTTTTCGAAGAATACGACGAGTTGTACTGGAATGTGATCGGACCAGACTGGTCATTTCCTATTCAGGATTATTCCGTCACCCTGCATTTGCCGGGAGAGGCTGAGTATTTACAGGGGGCCTGTTACACCGGCCGACCCGGGAGCAGGTCATCCGATTGTATGATCAGCGCTGGCGCAGTAAGTGGCCAGGTAGTCAGCCGGAGTGATAAGGGCTTGCGACCGGGAGAGGGTTTTACGGTGGCAGTGGCCTGGCCCAAAGGTTTTGTGGACGCGGAAAATGCAGGAGCTTACAACCTTCAGGGAAAAAATTTCCTCCTGTACATAGTGGGCCTCTTAATTTTCCTATTCTTCGGTTATGACCGGTGGAAAAAAGTAGGGCAGGATCCTCCGGGACAGGCTGTAGTACCTGATTGGCACCCACCTGCTAATTACAGTCCCGCGCAGATCAGTTATCTCCACAATCGCCAGGTGACCAATACTGCGCTCAGTGCTGCTCTTGTCAGTGCCGCCATAAAAGGCGCTATACGGATAGAAAACAAAAAGAAAAAGTTTACCTTTTACCGGAATGGTGATTCGGACCAGCTGACACCGGAAGAAAGTGCTTTAGTTGATGGGTTAGTACCCATGGAGGAGTTCCCCTTTGAACTGAAGCGGTCCACCTACAAGAGTTTCGAACGTGCCAAAAGTTCATTCACAGGGTCCCTGAAACGAAATCTGAATATCCGGGATTACTTCAAACCCAATCTGAGGCAAGCTGCTGCCGGGTCACTGCTTCTCGCTCTTTTAACTGCCATAGCCTTGGGAGTGGGACTTTATCCACTGATAGACAACAGAATCCTGGCTATGGGCCTCGTATTCGTTATTCTGGTGATTTTGATACTATTACTTTCGATACCTTTCTATATTTTCAAATGGTATAAATGGTTGATCATAATTCCGGTATGGGTGGGGTTAACGGCCTTTTTTACCGTATTTTATACTACTAATATTTTCTTTACCGAGCAGTATGTATTAATTGCCATTATCGCTGGATTTACCATTATTCTGGCTGCATGGTATAACTACCTGATTTACGCGCCAACTGTCAAAGGCCAGCAGACCAAAGCGGAGATCCAGGGATTTCGGATGTATCTGGACAAGTCGGAAAAAGCCATGCTTGATTATTTCACACCACCGGAAAAAACGCCTGAGCTTTTTGAAAAATTGTTGCCTTTTGCCATTGCCCTGGGCGTGGAAAACCGGTGGGGCAAAAAATTCAAAAGTGTCCTGGATGCGGCGATTGAACAGGGAACCTATTCTCCGTTGTGGTATACTGGGAATATTCATCAAATCAATACCCTCCATTCCAATTTTCAATCTGCAGTGTCCCACGCTGCCCCGAAATCTTCCAGTGGAAGTGGGGG
>CBFGVZ010000075.1:0-15596 GCA_965652315.1 uncultured Saprospiraceae bacterium
TTGGGTTTTTTGGAGGTTCATGGTCTTGTACTATCTTTACAACCACTAACTGAATTTAAAGATCAAAATTACGATGGAAATGAATAGAGTATTACAAAGGCTCTTTGCAGGGTTTGTCCTGTGTATGGCCTTCACATGGAGTGCAAATGCTGCTATTGCAACTGACCATAGCGTTCATTACGGGACTTCACATTTTTCAATCGACGTTTCGGGTACGATAACGGACGAGCAAGGTCAACCTCTGATCGGTGTCAACATACAGGTCAAAGGGACCAATCAGGGTACAGCAACGGATCTTGATGGCCGGTTTGCCCTGGGTGATGTAGCGGACGATGCAGTATTGGTCATTTCTTATATCGGATACCAGACTCAAGAGGTCAGTCTGGATGGCCGGACTTCGATCGAAATCACCATGGTGTCCGACGCACAGTTGCTCGATGAACTGGTTGTCGTGGGATACGGTACGGTGAAAAAGAGTGATTTAACCGGATCGGTGGATCGGATTAGTGGAGAAGATTTTGAAAACCAGAATCTGACCCAGGTGAGTGAAATGCTGGCTGGAACGATAGCTGGTTTTTCATCTAATCAAGGGGCCTCTCCTGCAGGTGGTGGATCAATGGAGGTACGGGGCCCAACTTCTCTTACGGCAGGTACTTCACCAATGATCGTCCTCGATGGAGTGATTTACAACGGAAGTCTTCGGGATATTAATCCTTCTGATATTGAAAGCATAGACATCCTGAAAGATGCAAGTTCCGCTGCCATTTTTGGTGCCAAAGCTGCCTCTGGTGTGGTGTTGATTACGACCACGAAAGGGGAGAGCGGAAAACCCGTTATCCGGTTTTCTTCCAAAGTGGGGATTTCTACACCGACCTATGAAAGGAGACCCTATTCTCCGCAGGAATACATTGATTTTAGGGCGGATTATTTTCGGACGATCAATCCGGGACAGAATTATAATTATTATACCAATCCGGATGATTTACCTGGAGATATCAGCGTGGAACAGTGGCGAGCAATGAGTGAAAGCCCGCTTCCGGACAATACCGATGAGTATTTGCGCAGGCTCAACTTTTTTCCTATCGAACAGGAACAATACAAAGCGGGTCAGACTACCGATTGGTACGATGTAGTCATCCGAAATGGATTAAGGCAGACCCACGATCTGAGTTTGAGCGGAGGCTCGGACCGTACTTCTTATTACTGGTCGATCGGGTATGTGGATAACGAAGGACTACGGGTTGGGGACGAATATTCCTCCATCCGATCCCGGATGAATGTGGATTACGATGTGTCAAACTGGCTCAATGTGGGTGTAAATGCTCAATTTTCTGACCGCGATGAAGGAGGGGTGCCTGGAAGTTGGAATATGTATTCCAACAGCCCTTTTGGGAGGGAATTTGATGAAAACGGTAACTTGGAGCGGTTGGCACATGGTCATACTTTCCATCCACTCATTGATCACTATCGGGATAGCCGTGAACGAAAAGTCAATAGTTTGTTTGCAAATTTATATGCTGATGTTCACCTTCCCCTGGATATCGAATACCGGTTTTCATTCCAACCCCGATATGAAACAATGAAGGAATTGTATTTCAGATCTACAGACATCAAACTGGGAGGAGATCCCGAGCAGGATCAGAGTATGGGAAGACGAAGTGAATATTCGCGGCAGGAATGGATAATGGATAACATTGTCAAATGGAATCAAACCTATGGTATTCACAATTTTGATGTGACCTTGCTGTACAGCCTGGAGAAAAACCAATATTGGAGTACTACCCAGTCGAACCAGAATTTCAGTCCCAATGAGTTTCTGGGATATCATGGTCTTCAATTTGGCGACGGGCCAACCATTAGTAATAATGATCAGATATTTACCGGCGAAGCATTAATGGCCCGTTTGAATTATACCCTAATGGATAAATACCTGTTGACAGCTTCCATTAGACGGGATGGGTTTTCGGCTTTTGGTCAGGAACAGCCTCGAGCCGTCTTTCCTGCAGCAGCACTGGCCTGGCAGGTATCCAGAGAAGGATTTTACAACGAAGACTGGTTTGTGAACCGGCTTAAACTCCGTCTGTCCTGGGGAAGTAATGGTAACAGGGACATCGGAATCTATTCTGCTTTAGCCCGCCTCAACTCAGATTTGTGGTTTGATGGATCAGTTCCCAGGGTAGGTTTGTACAATTCGTCCCTGGCCAATCCGGGATTGGTATGGGAAAAGACTAATTCGTTCAATATAGGATTGGATCTAGGGATGATGCAGGATCGACTCGGCTTGAGTATCGATGTGTATGATGCTACCACCACCAATTTATTGATGAATCGTCGGTTACCCATCCTCACTGGATTTACCAATATCACAACGAACCTGGGAGAACTTTCCAACCGGGGTATTGAGCTTAGTCTGAATAGTATCAATATAAATTCAGAAAACCTGGAATGGAAATCTGATTTTGTGTTTTCACTGAACCGAAACAAAATTATTGCACTTTTTGGAGATAAAGGAGAGTATACGCTTCTTGGTGAGATTCGGACAGGAGAACTTCCGGACTATACCAACCAATGGTTTCCGGGGTATGCAATTGATGCTGTATGGGATTATGAGCGCATAGGGGTTTGGCAGGTTGATGAGGCGGATGAAGCTGCACAGTATGTGATGCGCCCTGGTGACTTCAAATCCGTTGACGTGAATGCCGACGGCGTGTATCGACCGGAGGATGATAAGCAGTTTATCGGTCATACGGTACCGAGGTTTCGACTGGGACTGGGAAATGACTTACAGCTGTTTGATAATTGGACATTATCCGTTTTCCTACGCGCTGATTTGGGGCACATCGGTGCAGAATCAGGTGCCCTGAACAGCGGTAATGAATCCAATGACCGACGAGGACGGAATGTGGGCCCTCTTCCTTACTGGACGCCTGAAAATCCGATCAACGATTATGCAAGGCTGGATCTGCACACGGGTGGTTATGGTGGAGGAATTCAAATTTACAGATCCCGCTCATTTTTCAGGGTTCAGGATGTATCGTTATCCTACCGGGTACCAACAGCAATCATCCAGCGGGCAAAACTCAAAAATTTAAGGATTTTTGCCTCTGCGCGAAACTTAGTAACGGTAACCAAATGGCCCAATTGGGATCCGGAATCAGGCTCCGTTCCGATGCCCAAAACCTATAACTTCGGAATCAGCCTTTCTCTGTAATAGAAATCATTATTTAATGACGATAATAAAGAAGTCATCATGAAAAATATACATTTTTTTAAATTCTTATTTGTACTGGCATTCTTACTCCAGTTTTCCTGCGATGATGAATGGTTAGAACCCAAGCCTTTATCTTTTTATTCTCCAGGTAACGCGTATCTGGATGCTGATGGTTTTGAGGCCATTATTGTTAAAATGCGTAAAGACATCAGGCGGGAGGTTTCTGGTGGTTCGGGCGGATATCATTTCTTTGCCATGGAGTATACTTTGTCCGATCTGGCCATTTCGATCTTTCCTTCCGATCTTCGGATCATTACACCGAGCAACGGACCGACCTGGCCGTACCTGAAAATGTTCAATGACGTATATGGCTTTATAAAAAATTCTAATGTATTGATTTCCAATATTGACAATATTGAATGGCAGGACCAGACTGTACGGAACCGCCTGCTTGCCGAGGCTTTGTGGCACAGGGCATACTGGTACTATAGATTGGTCCATACCTATGGTGATATTCCCTGGGTAGGGGAGGAAATCAAAGGAGCCAAACTGGATTTCCAGACATACACCCGGGAAGCTATACTGAATAAGATACAGGAAGACCTGGAATGGGCTTCGGATAACATCCCAGTTACTGCAGCCAGGCTAGGGGATGTAACCAAGGGAGCGGTGGACCATTTATTGGCTAAAGTTTATCTCGCCAATTCTAATTTTGATGCGGCTATTGCCAGTGCAACTGAAGTAATCAATGGGCCATATGCCCTGATGACCGAACGGTTTGGAATCGATGCAGGTGATCCGAATAGGAATGTGCAGTGGGATTTGCACCGATGGCAAAATCGAAATATTCCCCAAAACAAAGAAACGATTTATGCTACAATCGATCGACCGGACGGACCTCCTGAATCCCGGTCGGGAGGTGTATATTCCAATCGCCGATACACTCCATCGTATTGGAAAGTATTGGAGAGCACCGGCCAGCGGGCACACAACTGGAGTACCCCAGGTAGTGACACCCTGGGAATAGGAAATGCAGACGTGCGGACGAATGTATTCTGGCATTATGCCATCTGGGAAGATGAGAATTACACCTGGGAGACGACCCCGGATATCCGCAGAGCAGACATCAATTGGATCGAAATGGAGGAAATTCTGGTCAATGCTCCCGGGTCACCGCAATTTGGCCAACCCCTGAGCAAGGAATTTTACGGAAGCCTTACCGATACTTTTGATACGTGGTATCCCTGGCCCCAGTACAAAACCTTCGTCCTGACTCCTAACGAAAGGCTGCCGGTAGGCGGAGAGGCAGATTGGTACATTTTTAGGTTGGCTGAAACCTACCTCTTACGTGCGGAGGCCCATTACTGGAAAGGGGAACTCGCCCAGGCAGCGGATGATATCAATACCGTCCGGGCACGATCTTCCGCTCCGCTGATCAGCCCGGAAGAAGCCGATATTGACTTTATATTCGATGAAAGGGCACGTGAATTATATATGGAAGCACCCCGGCACAGTGAAATGGTCAGAGTATCTTATATCATGGCCAAAGCGAATAGGAACGGATACAGTCTGGAATCGTTCAGTGAATCCAACTGGTTCTATGATCGGGTGATGCGACTCAACACCCATTATCATGAGCCTAATCCTCCAGTGTGGCGGGGAGCAGTTGCTTTCATTTCACCGCATAATGTGTTGCTGCCCATACCTCAGAGTGTTATAGAGGCTAATACGCAGGCAGTGATCAATCAAAATGAAGGATACGATGGGGCACACAATAATGTGGAGCCTATTCAGTCCATACCATGATGTCCGCAAATATGAAATAATATAAAATTTAGAAGCAGTGAAAGGTTTTAAAGTATTGTTCCTTGTTCTCTGGGTAAATTTGCTGATTGTGGGCATCCTGCATACGCAGCTTCCTTCAACAAAGACACAAATTGATAATTTACCTGATATACCTTTCCTGCCCGATCCCTTAGCCCGGGTGGATACCGAAAATGGCGAACGCGTAACCACTGAAAATCAATGGAGACTGAAAAAGGACTGGATCAAATCTCAGTATCAATACTGGGTTTCCGGATCCATCCCCCCTCCTCCAGACCGGATATACCCCAGGGTTTTATCCGAACGTACTGAGAACGGTGTGTTGATTCGAATGGTTGAGATTCGTTTTGGGGCTGATCAGGAATTGAAAATGACGGTCGAGCTGATGATTCCACCGTTGGAGGGGGAATTACCAGTGTTCATGACCCAATGGAATCACCGGGGATGGGCGCAAGTGGCTGTCCGAAGGGGTTATATCGGATGTGTATATGCCGGGGCTGACGCCCGAGATGATACGAAGGACTATGACGCGTACTATACCGATTATGATTTTGCCACCTTGATGAAGCGAGCCTGGGGAAGTCATCGGGTCATCGATTACCTCTATACTTTACCCGAGGTTGACCGGAGCAAAATTGCGCTGACAGGCCATTCCCGGAATGGAAAACAATCCTTGATGGCAGCCGCATTCGATGAAAGAATTGGAGCGGTAGTCAGCAGTAGCGGGGGAACTGGCGGCGAGAGTCTTTTTCGGTTTACGGACCGGAGGTTTGATACGGAATCCGTGGAAGAGATTACCCGGAATTTTCCGGATTGGTTTCATCCCAGATTGAGGTGGTTCTCGGGTCGCGAGCAGAAGTTGCCGGTCGATCAGAATTCATTGATGGCACTTATCGCACCACGGGGTCTGATGCTGAGTTCCGCGATCACCGAAGGTCAGGGTAATCCGTGGGCTATTGGCAAGGCATATGAATCCGTAAAGTCTGTCTATGACTTTCTGGGTTCTGGTGATCAGATAGCGATCAACCTTCGCGGAGGTCGACATGCCACAGCAGCACGTGATATTGAGGATTTTATCGATTTTTTTGATTATATTTTTGGGAGGAGATCTCTTTCTCCGGAGAATAATTTATATTATGAATATTCCTTCGACAATTGGCAGGAGCTGAGCGGTGAACATGGCGAAGATTTGCCGGAGTTTGACCTTGAAAATGATGACCGGGAGAATATCCGTCGGCGGATCAAATGGCTGCTGGGAGATGAACCAGCGGGAGTTTACAACATTTCTAAGCTGGACTGGAAGTCCAGGAAATCAGAAGATGATTACCTTGGAGATGTAATCGGGCAGCCCCATTGGGAGGGGATGCAAAAAATGCTCATCCGCCCGTACAATTCCATGGGAGATTACCTTTGGGCTAATTTGTATTTACCTGAAAACGTGACCTTTGCCGATGATGAAGTTACGGGTAAATATCCTCTGATCGTTTTTTTACATGAATATGCTTATCCGACCGGATATCGGAGGCGGGTTACTCCCATCCTCAGGGAATTCACTAGCCGGGGATTTGCAGTACTTGCATTTGATATGATCGGTTTTGGAACGAGAATTGAGGAATTTCAAAATTTTTATCACCGGTATCCACATTGGTCTATCTTGGGCAAAATGGTAGCTGATACCCGGAATATCATTCATGATGCCAGTGAACGGATAGAATTCATTGACTCTGAAAATGTATTTCTGGCAGGATACGCTCTTGGTGGGACAGTTGCTCTTTTCACTGCTGCTCTCGAAGATCAGGTGAAAGGCGTGGCCGTTTCTGGTGCGATCGGTTCTTTTCGGGCACCCGATAAAACTACCGAAGGAAATCGCCATTACTCCCATCTTCATGGACTGATCCCCCGAATTGGCTTGTATGAAGGCAATGAAGCCACCATACCAGTGGATTTCGGTGAAATACTGCATTGTATTCAACCTGTAAAAACGCTGGTCATTGCACCAACCCAAGACCGGAATCACCCCCGGGAACAAGTCGAGAAAGTGATTGCATCGTTCCGGGGCATGAGTGATCCGGGGGACATAGAAGAAACATTTGAACTCTTACAACCGGAAACGTACGATTGGTTTTCCAATGAAATGATCCATGATATGGGGGAGTGGCTTGAAAGTAAGGTGGACTGAATCGCCATAAAACCAACTCTTTCCAACAAATGAAAACTTTCAGTCACTCAATCTGAGAAATTCATCGAATATCCCAGGTTGAATCCGGTAATCACCTTCTGATTAATCGTGTTATACATTAATGCGATCTCAATGGGACCTAGAAAGGTGTTATACCCGGCGGTGAGATTTATCCCACCTACCGATTCGCTCGTCTGATCAGGTGCTTCAAAATTCCCACTGATAAAATCATGCATCAGGGCGGAAGCTCCGGCGCTCAGAGAGAATTTTGAAGTGAAATTTATCGTCAGTCCAAATTGTGCTGTGGCCGCACTGGAGGTACTTAACCCATTGACCCGAAATCCTGGAAATAAAATCTGATTACGGGTAACGATATTATTGCCACCTACCATGAAGCTGTTGAGGTAGGGCAATTTGTTGCCAAAGTGCATTCCCGCATTCAACTTGAAATACAGGGTATGCCTGTTGACCGGTAGGTAGTGGTGTGAAGAGTACCGTAAGGTAGGATAATTGTTATTGACCACCTCCACGGGTTGTGGATCAGCTTCATTTTCTTCGGTATAACTGAATTTCAGATTCTGGTTGTACGTCCAGCCCATTTCCAGGTTGATCTTATTTCCCCGATGCGGATTATACGCCTGGTCTTGATTGTTGAATTCAACCAATAGGTATGAATTCAAAAAATTCATCGTTCCTTTTGGTCTGACAACACTTTGTATCTCAGGATTATAGGTGAGCCATTCCCACCTCGTTCCGGGACCAATCTGGAAATTACCTGCCCAGAGTTTGAGCAGGTTTATTTCTGCACTGATATGATCCTGACGAAATTTTCCGGTCTCTGCCAGACTTCGGTTGAACAGGTTTAATTCGGTAAATTCACCCGAGACGGACGATTCCAGATACAGACTCTTCGCTCCCCCAAAGAAAAGCAAGTTTCGGGCAGAAAATTGCTGATTTTCTCCGATAGATACCCCAATGGATGTTTTGGAGAAAAGGCTCAGTAAACTGGACCATGATAATCCCAGTTTGATGCCCAGACCTGTTTCGGCATTATATCCCAGTCCAGCTCTTGCATAAGTGCGGTAATCCCGTTCAAAATCCAAATGGATATTGAACGTACTATCCGCGTTTTTATCCAGATGGTAGGTAATCGTCTTGAAAATTCCCGAAGCGAGCGAATTCCTTATCCGGTTTGAAATTTCAGCGGGAGTGTATTCCCGGTTTTTTCTGAAATCGATCTGTGTGGTGAAAAAATCATACGACAAGGTATCCAGTCCCGCATAGGAGATATCCCTGATTATAAACTTTTCGGATGCTGGTCGAACTGGGGGATTGAATTCATCAGGGCCATAGATCAGATCCAGTGAATCCTTGAGGTTTTTGAGAATGGGAAAAATTTCATTTCCCCGGTCGATTCCGATTTGCAGAATCTTATCTGCCGATGAAAAACTACCGGCGTTGTATGGCCCGATAGGATAATCGATGAATATATCGGTCAATTCCAATTGTTCCCGGTAGTCTCTTTTCTCGGTGTAAAAGGCAATTTGGGAAAACATCTCCATGGGATTGCTGATGTCATCTTTTGACAATTGCTGGTCAGTTACCGAACTGCCGATGGTGAAGGTCGCCCCCATATCCAAAACTTCCGATACCGGGAGATTCCTCACCAGTCCACCATCGATCAAATATTCGTCCTGTAAATTCACCGAAGTAAAGACTGAAGGGATGGCCATGCTAGCCCGGATGGCTCTGACCAAATTGCCCTCATCCAGGATGACGACCTCACCATTGTTGAGCCGGGTGGCTACGCATCGGAAGGGACGGGGAAGATCCTTGAACTGGACCTTTCTGTTATATGATGAGAAGTGTTCACTCAGCCACAACCAGAGCTCATTGGATTCCAGCAATCCCGTTCCGATAAACAATCTGCCATTCACCAAGGGGACATTTATAAACTGCCTGCTCTCTTCTTTATAGGGCAATAGTAGTTGTCCGTATTCCAGCCGATCGGATAAAATCCGGCTCCATTGCATTTCTCTGGCCAAATTCGCTATTTCCCTGCCGGAATATCCTACCGAATACAGTCCTCCGACTATCGCTCCCATGCTTGTTCCGGAAATGTAATCGACATTAAGTTGTGCGGAGTCGATGGCCATCAGCAGTCCGATATGTGCCAGGCCCTTTGCACCGCCTCCACTCAAGGCCAGCCCGATCTTGGGCCGTGCATCACTATTCTGAGCGGCCAAAAAAACGGGTAATAGAATAAAAAACAGGAAAATCACACTTTTTCTCATATTCCAGCCATTGCTACAAATCCCTTTTTGTGAAGGTAATGACTATACCTCGATCTTATAAAGGTTGTAGGGCTAATTTAAGTAATTTTTTGGACCTCCAGGTTCGAAATACATAATCCTTTTTTATTCCTGCCCGGGCCCATTCAAAACCCTCACGAATTTTGTGGTAGGCGATCCGTATCAGTGATTTTACGGTTTGGATTGAAATACTCAGGTGTTCAGCAGGCCTTCCAGAATTTATCGCCATTTTCCAACGATGAAATTAATAGTTTGGAGCATAATATACTGGGTCCGGGCTTAGGGATGCAGAAGTATTATAATAATCTGAGCGTTCTACAACATTTTCTTCAAGATATCAACATGCAATTGAGCTTATTGGTGGACGATCGGAACTTTAAACGGAGCTCATTTGTTTCCTTTTTGAAATTTCGGACTATAAAAGGGAGGAATTTGGGGACATCATAGTCGAACTGTCTCTGCTGACAATGGATCGGAAAAAGAATTATGTACTTCGCTTGATGGATAAAGGCATAGAATAGGACATGGAGTAGGCGACCGTAATCTTTCGAAGAACGGAATGTCGATGGAATTTATTTGCGACAATTTGGATGTTTCTCCCGAATGGGTGGACAAAACCAGAAAGGAACCGGAGTAAGGATAGCGTAGGTTCCTACTTTTTTGATGGATTGTTCATATGGTGCTATTTGGAGATATGTAGATGAAATAATTTTGAGGAGTGGCAGGCATAAGAACTGGTATATATTTCGACCGGAGCTTTGGCTTCTGTGGTGTCTCCCTCTTTATGTATCGGCGCATCCCCAAATCGATAGTCTGAAATCTGCACTTCAATATACGAATGGCCGGGAAAGGGCTGAGTTATTACTGGACCTCTCTCGTCTGACCCGGCAAAAAAACCTGGACTCTGCCCTCATCCAGGCGCAGGAAGCGCTTACAATTTCCAGGCAAATTCGGGATGTTAACTTACAATCGAGAAGTTTACAAAGGATTGGGTTTTATTATATAGCAGCAGATCAGGATACGATGGCACTGGAATATTTGCTGTCTGCCCTCCATCTCGATCGTCAACGTGGTGCGCGTTCGTCCGAAGCGGATGTGCTCCATCTCCTGGGCAGGTTTTATATGGGACAGGACAATGATGTGAAAGCCCTGGATTATTTTTTTAAGGCATTGAAAATCCAGGAGGAAGAGAAAATGAAAGTCGAAGAGGGAACCACCCTGTCCTACATTGGCGATGTGTATTTGTTTCGACAAGAAACGGAAAAGGCGGTTTACTTTTACAGGCAAGCAATCGAGCGTGCCCTGTCCACCGATAATTTAAGACTCATCACTATTGCCGGGGCCAAGGCGGGGAATAATTTGTTTCGACTGGGCCGGCAGGCGGAAGCAGACCATTATTTTGACATGGCTTTGCAAGCAGCGCGGGATATCCCAAGTGTGCATGCTGAAGCCGGTATAGTTTCCGTGATAAGTACAGCATACCAGGATAGTATGTTGTATGATAAAGCCCTGAAACTGAACCTGGATTTTCTGAAAACGGCCATAGCGCATGAAAGTAAAATCCTCGAGGCCAGGAGCTATGAAAATCTGGCCGGAATATACGCGGTCCAGGGCAACCTGGATCTGTCTGCACAACACCTGTGGCAGGCCTATCAGATCTTTCAGTCCATGCATTTTCCAGTGGCGCAGGTGGGCCATCGGTTGATGGAGGTTTATCTTGAACAAGGGTTGCCGGATAGCGCTATTGATCTGGGAAATAAAATATTGCTATTAGCCGGAAAGTCTAATGATCTGAAGGGTCAGCAAAGTGTATTGGAGGAATTGATCGAAGCTTATCGCACGAAAGGAGATATGTCCGAAATTACCAGATCTCAGGATGAATTACTGGCATTGAATAAAATCCTCTATGACGAAGAGATGGCAGAGCAAATCGCAGAAATGGAGGTTCGATACAGGACTGGGCAAAAAGAACAGGCTATTGCATTGCTGGAAGATAGACAGGCCAGGGCCCGGCTGTTGCGCAATGCTTTACTGATAGGCCTGTGTCTTCTTGTGGTTATCGGTGTTCTGATCTTTAACCGGCAAAGGCTAAAGATCGATAAAAACAGAACAGATCTGGAAAACGTCAGATTGAAACAACACCAACTCCGAAAAGACCTGGAATTCAAGAACAGGCAGTTGACTACACACAGCCTTCATCTTCTGCAAAAGAATCGAATCATGCGGGATCTGAAAGAAGGGATTTCTGACTATCAGAAATCTCAGAACGGTAAACCTACCAGGCAACTGCGAAAGCTGCAGCATTTGATCGACCATAGTTTCAATCTGGATCGGGACTGGGAAGAGTTCCGGCTGCATTTTGAATCAGTACATAAAGGTTTTTTCCAGGCCCTGAAAAAACACAGTCCCCAATTGACGACCAATGAACTTAGATTGTCCGCTTTGGTCAAGTTGAATTTAAACATCAAAGAAACTGCCACCATTCTCAATATTTCACCCGATAGCGTGAAAACGGCCCGATATCGCCTACGTAAAAAACTCCAACTGAGTTCGGACCAGGATCTGTCTGAATTTTTATTGGAGGTGGAACAGCAGGTGACGGGTTGATTTTCTGGCGCACTACAGTGCCAAAAGTAAAATGTAATACTGGGTCCTGGTCTGCCTATTACCAGTGCATGCGTAGAATTTTATATCAAATCAGTGACGATCTTCGATGCAGGTCTTGTTTATGGGGGATTGTTTACCTTTTGTACACCTTGTATTTCAAGTGTTTCGGTGTGGTCAATATACCTTTGATCCAACTTCAAGACACCATTTTCCTTTCACTGAAAAAAACCAAGTTATATGACAACACTACGAGTAAAGAAACTGGACGATTCATTTACAGATCTGTCTTCGGGGGTCATTCAGGATTTCCGGAACCAGATTGTAGGGGATGTGTTGACGTCTGATCATGAGTTGTACCCCACAAGGCGATTAATATGGAATGGGCTGATCAATAAGTATCCTGCTTTGATTGTGCAATGCAGGGATTCGGACGATGTGGTTCGCGCTGTCCGTTTTGCTCGGGAGCACGATTTAATGGTGGCTGTCCGAAGTGGGGGGCACAATGTGGCTGGAAATGCATTGTGTGATCATGGGATGGTGATAGATCTTTCCCGGATGAGAGCAGTGAAGGTTGATCCGGAAGCCCGGATAGCGCGCGTTCAAGCGGGTGCGGATTGGGGGGATTTGGATAAGGAAACCCAGCGTTTTGGACTGGTGACACCGGGTGGACAAGTTTCCAAAACCGGAATCGCAGGGCTTACGCTCGGAGGGGGTGTGGGATGGCTTCGTCGCAAATGGGGATTGTCCTGTGACAATTTGATCGCTGCAGAAGTTGTCTGTGCCGATGGCCGGATGATTCGAGTCAGTAAAACGGAAAACGAAGATTTATTTTGGGCGATCAAAGGGGGTGGAGGTAATTTTGGGATCATCACTGCATTTGAATTTTGTCTGCATCCTCTTGGACCGGAAATATTTGGATCACTGACGATATATCCACTTGAGCAGGCGGCATCTATACTGCCCCAATGGCGGGATTTCGCTATACAATCACCGGATGAAGTCACTTGCGACGTCATGATCTGGGGTATGCCACCTCTGCCAGTTGTTCCACAGGAGATGCACTGGGCACCAGTCATTATCATTGCCGGCATGTACGCCGGATCAGTAGAGGATGGTGAGCGTGCACTGCAGCCCGGGCGAGAACTGGGAACACCGATCGCGGATATGAGCCGTCCTCAGCCTTATCTCGGCATGCAGAGCGATATGGATATAATGTTTCCCAATGGACAGCTTTATTACTGGAAATCTCTTTTTGCCGACCAACTCGATCAGGCCGTGATCGATAAAGTGGTAGACCTGGCGGTGAGCAGACCATCTCCGCAATGTCTGCTGGCCATAAGAAGTCTGGGCGGAGCTATAAGCCAGATAGCCGAGGATGAAACTGCTTACGGTAACCGGGATGCAAAATTCAATATTAGTATCGATAACACCTGGCAGGATCCCAGTCAATCGGATGAAATGATCAGATGGACGCGCCAGGCCTGGTCCGATCTGCGTGAATTGACGGGAGGAGGTGTTTATATAAATTTTCTTGGATTGGGAGAAGAAAAGGAAGAACTGAGCCGGGCTGCATATAGACAAAACTATGATCGATTGCAACGGATCAAGTCGAAATACGATCCAGATAATTTGTTTCGGGTGAATCAGAACATAAAGCCACTTCAGGAGGTGTAGCTACCTTGGTGCTTGGTGGAATATCTTATTCGGTTGGCTGAAAAGGCCCCGTTTGCGGAGTACCATATTTATGATGGTCCACGGGAAATCGGCCGGACCTTCCCATCCAAAGCCTTTCAGGAAACCTGCTTCCAGTTGCTGGATAGCGCTTTTACGGAATTGCCCTGGAGCATATCCATCGATGCGGCTAATCCGGAATATTCGCCTTTTGTTGCCCGTCCCGAATTGGTGCAGATTCCCTTCGGATTGTTCGATGATTCCTTTATGCACCAGGATCACGATGGCTACAATACCGAAAGTTGGAATTTTTTCGGAAGAGATCGCTATATTACATCCCCAGCCGGAGGGGAGTTCAGCTATTACACCGACTATGATCAGGAACACGTCCTCGATGAAGCGGGCATTCATGGCAGGATTTTTGAAGACGAAGCAGCCGAATTTCACATCAGTTATATGATCGGGAATGATCAGCCGGAGTATCAGACCATGGATCGGATCCGTGAGGCATCCATGGCAACGGGATATCGGTACCGGATTACAGAGTTTCTGGCTGGAGAAGTTAATTCCAGAGTATGTGTGACCAATATTGGCACTGCTCCGATTTACCGGGATGCCTGGGTGGCGGTCAATGGAGTGCGGAGCGAACAGAGTTTACGATCGCTTTTGCCCGGAATGACGGAATGTTTTGAAGTGGCTGCTGGGGGAGCCAGCCCAGTGCTGGAGATTCAGTGTGATCATCTGGTAGCGGGGCAGAAAATTGAGTTTGAAGCGAATTTGAAAGCTGAAAAATAATTAAATAAACACCAATAACCTTTATTTCTTATGAGCGCCGGAGTCAAACAATCAGAGCGGATCCAGTCGATCGATGCCTTGCGAGGATTCGATATGCTGTGCATCATTTTTTTGGATCATTTTTTCCGAAACCTGCATCGGGGGGTCGATACGCCAGTGACCGGTTTTTTTGCGAATCAATTTACCCATCCGGAGTGGTATGGCTTTCATTTTTACGACATTATCATGCCGCTTTTCCTTTTTGTAGTAGGCGCAGTGATCCCGTATTCCCTGGGTCGAATCCAAAAGGACAGTGATAATCTCCGACCGGTTTATGTTAGACTGGGACGACGGTTTTTGCTGCTTTTTTTCCTGGGATGGATCGTTCAGGGGAATCTCCTCGATCTGGACTCGGACACTTTTGCCATTTTCAGCAACACCTTGCAGGCCATTGCGGTAGGGTACGTGGTGGCGTCTTTAGCTTTTATTCATATGTCCCGGAAAGGTCGGTATATACTTTTTGCGGTGTGTCTCATCCTGTATGCCCTCATCCTCACCGTCCCCAATGTGCCGGGCATAGGGCGCAGCGAAATACTGCCGGATCGGAGTTTTGCTATTTATTTCGACCGGCTGGTGATGGGCGGCTGGGACGACGGCACCCAATACAGTTGGTTGTTGACGGGATTGGGATTTGCCGCCACGACTTTGTCCGGGCTGTTTGCGGGTGAGATCATCAAAAATGGGTTGGATCGGCCCAAAGTGGTTCGGACCCTGGTCATCTGGGGGATTGCCGGAGTGGCACTGGGCCTGGTGTGGGGCATCTGGCATCCGATTGTGAAAAAACTATGGACTTCTTCGTTCGTCCTGTTTCTATCGGGGATTTGTTTCCTGCTGCTGGCGTTGTTTTACTGGATCATCGATGTGAGGGGATATAAGCGGTGGGCCTTTCCGTTGAAAGTGATCGGTATGAATGCGATCACGGCTTATGTTCTGTCCCACGTGATCAATTTCCCGAGTA
>CBFGVZ010000076.1:0-15551 GCA_965652315.1 uncultured Saprospiraceae bacterium
CTTTAATTCTACTTATTCCATTGATTTACGGGACATTACAATCCGAATTATGCACTACAAACAGTCTGAAAAAGATGCATTATATAGAATATCAGCCTATTATTCGTGTCTCGCATCTACATAAAGCAGATACCATGCACAATCCGGGTTAAGTCCAGGTGGCCCCGGCTTCAACCCAGGACTGCGATAATTTGTTCAGCAAGTTCGATTCCGATATTTTCCTGGGCCTGGCTGGTCGAGGCACCGATATGCGGTGAATCAGAGACTTTCGGATGGTCAAGTAGTTCCTGGCGAGGAGTAGGTTCATTGACGAACACATCCAGACCAACTCCTCCTACCTGACCTGATTCGAGTGCGGCCAGCAGAGCATCTTCATCGATTACCCCACCCCGGGCAGCATTGACCAGGATGACACCTTTTTTTGTTTTGGCCAGTTCTTCTGCGCCCAAAACTTTACCACCAGGCACGTGGAGCGTGATGACATCTGCTTCTTTCAGCAGGTCGTCAAGTGGTATGGTCTGAATGGTCACCGATAATTTCTGATCATAGTCGGGGTGCAATTCCACCTGAAGTGTGACCTCATTGACCACTGGATCAGAACCGATCACCTTCATGCCCATGCCCAATGCTATTTCGGCCGCTTTACGACCAATCCGCCCCAGACCAATCACTCCAAACGTCCGCCCGCGTAGCTCTCTCCCTGCAGCGTAGGATTTTTTAAGTTTTTTGAATTCTGTATTACCGGTACGCGGCATTTCCCGATTGGACAAATGCATAAACCGGGCTAACGAAAGAATATGACCAAAAACCAGTTCAGCCACAGCCTGGGAACTCGCCGCCGGCGTATTCACCACGGTCAGACCTTTATTGCGAGCGTATTCCACATCGATGTTATCCATTCCTACTCCACCCCGGGCGATCAGTTTCAGATTGGGACAACGATCGATCAGGTCTTTCCGGACTTTGGTCGCACTGCGTACTATTATAGCATCGTATTCCGGCAGTCTTTCATTCAACTGGTCCTGAGGAATCGTTTCCAGATCAACCTGAAATCCGGCTTTCTCAAGCAATTCTTTTCCGGCAGGATGAATACCATCATTGGCTAATATTTTCATCATTAGTGGTTTATGTTGTATTTAAAATTAAATAGGTGAAAAATCATGTCGAATGAGGTCATTGCCTCCGCGCATCCTGACATTCATCAAGCAGTTTTTTGTAGGTCTCCGATTCCACTTTGTAGTAATCTACATCCTTTTCGAGCCGACGGATCTGATCCTGTAGTTCGGTCACGGTTTCATCATCGGCCTGGCTGGTTACAACGGATGTTTCCGTTCCTGATGACCACCATTCCCGGATGGTCTCAATGGGGTCTGAACCATTGATGTAGGAAGCGACAAAAAAGGCAATAGGCGCTACGATGATCAATACTAAAAATATTCGGGCGCACCCGGTGGATTTGTATTTTCTGGCCATAGAATGTGTGTATGGTTGAACTTCAATGCTTAAAACTTCTAACCCAACATGCCTGTTATTTCAATGCACGCGTGCACAACAGGGGCAAAGTTACAAACTTTCAATGGCCATAAAGAAAGGTTCCGGGATTTTTTATCCGGCACATATGTGACCATCTACTCACTGACTGTCATCACCTGTTCCTTCAGCGTTTCCAGGGGCTGGACTCCACTGGCCTGCCATTTCAACTTTCCGTCCTGGTAAAGTTGAACAGTAGGGACTGACCGAATGCCCATTTCATTGGCAAAGGCCTGATTTTTATCGATATCTACCTTGATGATCCTCACCTTTTCACCCATCTCATCCTTGAATTGCTGCAGGATGGGAGCAAAAGCCTGGCACGGACCACACCAGGTAGCAGTAAAATCAACTAATACGGGTGTTTCGCTTTTGATCAAATTCTGAAATGGCTGTTTTGACATGATGATTGCATTAAATTCAATAAATTTGTAGCGATTTCAATAGAAACCGACGACAATATGAAAATAACAACGATCGGACTAATTTTTAGTTTAATCTGGCTCTTTGGTTGTGGCGGGGAGCCAGGCGATCAGTCCTCCGCTACGCCATCGCTGGATGAAGACGAATTGAGAAGGGTGACCGCGCTGATCGATCCGGCACCGGAAACCTATCAGGAGGATCAGGTGAATAAACTGGTGCAGTATGCACTGGAACACGACTGGCCCGTACGGAAGTCTGCATCGGGATTGTTGTACTGGATTCGAAAAAAAGGGAACGAAATCAGCGCTGGAACTGATGATTCCGTACTCGTACGATACAAAGGAACGCTACTGGATGGGAGTGTATTCGATCAGTCACCCGCCAGCGGAGAACCCGTCACATTCAAAATCGCCCAGGTCATACCCGCCTGGAAGGAAGCTCTGTCCATGATCGGAGAAGAAGGACAGATCGTTATTCTGGCCCATTCCGACCTGGGATACAAAGGGCAGCGGATAGGTCGGGTCATCCCTCCATATTCTCCCTTGATATTCGAAATCGAACTAATTGACGTCAATCAGTCACAATAGTTCCCAGGCTATTTATCCTCCTGGTGAATTTCATTGAATAGCTCATTGAGCCGATACATTTCGTCCAGAGTATCGTCCAGGAAAAAATCTATTTCAGGAATTCGGCGAACGTGCTTTCGGATCCGACCACTGAGATTACTTTTGAGCCTACTCTTTTCCTGATTCAGCTCCTGAATGACCAGGGCCTTATCTTCCCGATTGTACACACTGAGATAAATCCGGGCATACCGCAGATCAGGACTCATCAAAACCTGGGTGACCGTCACCAGTGCGTTTTTATAAATGTACGAACCTTCTTCTTGCAATACCTGGCTAAAATTCCGCTTGATCAGTTCGCCCACCTGGCTTTGTCGTTTACTTTGCATGATGACTTGGTTTTGAGTGAAAGAAATAATTCCGGGGTCTCCTTTGCAGATCGTGGCTTGTTCCAACATATTTGGATGCCTAACTAACAAAGATACAATTCGGAAATTGTTTTACAGAATTACTATTTTAGCGATTTTGAAATAAAACGTAAGCACTTGCTTTTACCCAGTTCATTTTTGTCTGGAAAAATCGAATTTGTCAAAGGTATTGGTCCTGCCAGGGCAGAGCTTTTTCAAAAAGAACTGGATATTCATCTTGTGGAGGATTTGCTGCTGGATTTTCCCATCCGACATGTGGACCGGACGGTCATCACTCCAATCAATCAAGCCAAAAAGGATGGTGACACGGTGCAGATCAAAGGTTTTCTGAAAGACTTCCGGATTGTGGGAAGTGGCCGCGGACGGCGGCTCGTTGCATTACTCTCCGATGAGACGGGAAATATGGAACTGGTCTGGTTCAAATCGATCGAATGGATGACCAACCACCTTCAACGTGGAATGGAATATATAGTCAATGGCCGGGTTTCCCGTTTCCGCAACCAATACAATATAGCTCACCCGGAGCTGGAAAGTGCAGCTCAAAAGAACCTGTCAGCGTTCCAGACTTTTTCTCCAATCTACCGAAGCACGGAAAAACTCACCAAAAGGGGGCTCGACACCAAAGGACGCAACCGGATTATGAAACCGCTGATCACCAGTTTGCCTCGCGAAGCTTTTTCGGAATACCTGCCCGAAACACTACGCAAACGGTTCAGATTGCCGGGGATCTTTGATACGATTTGCCATATACACTATCCATCCAGTCAACAACAACTCCAAAACGCAGAAAACAGAATCATTTTCGAAGAATTCTTTTTTCTGCAATTGCGGCTGATCAAGCAATACCTGGTCCGGAAAAAAAATCTGAAAGGACATATTTTCGATACCGTATCGGAATATTTTCTGCATTTTTATCATGAAAAATTGCCATTTGATCTGACCGATGCACAAAAGCGTGTCCTTAGGGAGATCCGGAGAGATATGCGTACGGGAAAACAAATGAACCGGCTTTTGCAGGGGGATGTAGGGAGTGGAAAGACTATTGTAGCCTTATTGTCCGCATTGCTGGCACGGGACAATGGTTTTCAGACTGCACTGCTGGCACCTACCGAAATTCTGGCCCAGCAACACTATGAATCCCTGACCAGCCTGATTGGTGGTATGAAATACCGAATTGCCATCCTGACCGGTAAGACAAAGGCGTCGGAAAGAAAGGAAATACTCCGGATGCTGCGACTCGGCGCGGTGGATTTACTGGTCGGAACCCATGCGCTATTG
The DNA here is from genome assembly GCA_965652315.1 of uncultured Saprospiraceae bacterium. Taxonomy (GTDB): domain Bacteria; phylum Bacteroidota; class Bacteroidia; order Chitinophagales; family Saprospiraceae; genus Membranihabitans. Next base: position 4,223 of record CBFGVZ010000076.1, read on the forward strand.
GAGGATCGAGTACAGTTTGACAAGCTCGGGCTGGCCATTATCGATGAACAGCATAGGTTTGGCGTAGCCCAACGTGCCAAGATGTGGAAAAAAGGAAAAACGCTGCCACCCCACGTGTTGGTGATGTCGGCCACCCCGATTCCCCGCACCCTCCATATGACGGCGTATGGCGATCTGGATGTCAGCGTGATCGATGAACTACCGCCGGGCCGTAAGCCGATCAAAACATTGCACAAGACTGAGTTTTACCGGTCGGATGTAGTAAAATTCATGAAACAGGAAATTGGAAAAGGCCGACAGATTTATGTGGTCTATCCGCTGATAGAAGAATCGGAAAGTCTGGACCTCGAAGACCTCAACAACGGTTATGAAAAATTACTGACCTTTTTCCCAAGACCGGATTACCAGATCGGAGTGGTCCATGGGCGGATGACCCCGGAAGAGAAAGAGAAGGAAATGGAGCGTTTTTCGAGTGGCCGGACTCATATACTGGTATCCACTACGGTCATTGAGGTTGGGGTCAATATTCCAAATGCTTCCGTAATGGTGATCGAAAATGCTAACCGGTTTGGACTGGCACAGTTGCACCAGCTCAGGGGGCGGGTAGGACGAGGGGGATATCAGAGTTACTGCGTACTGATGACCGGTAACAAGCTTAGCGATGACGCTCGAACCCGAATAAGCACTATGGTTCGGACCAACGACGGATTCGAAATAGCTGAAGTGGATCTCGCTTTACGAGGACCGGGAAAGATTCAGGGTACCGAACAAAGCGGCCAGCTGACCTTTCGCAAAGCTGACCTGATCGAACATAAGCATATCCTGAAAGCTGCCCGGGAAGCAGCTCGCAGTATCCTGGAAGAAGATCCCGATTTGAAGGCTCCGCAGAACGCCGGCCTCCTGGCCTATCTTCAGGCTCGTCACCAGGCAGCAGAATGGTGGGGAAGGATAAGCTAACCCGAATATTTCACCACATACAGTCAGTCATAAGTTCCCTCATCATAGATAGCTTCAGCATCTCTGGTCGTCGACTACATTCGGTCATGCCTCGCATCTACATCGTGCAAATACCATGCAACATCCGGACTAATCTATTGATAATTACGGGGATTGACGATGGGGTGCTACTCAGATTCCAACCATAATCCATTTCGATTTATGATTGCCAATTGGGGTACAAACGCAATACCAAAAGTCCAGGGCCCATTAATTGGCTGCCCGGATGGTGGTTTGTTCCTGAATCCAGCAACCTACCGTGAATGTTTCCCCTTCCTGAAGTGTTCGTTGGAATATATCTCCTTTACTGGGCATATATTGACTGTACCGGTTGATTAGTGAATTGGCTTCAGCTGCGACATCGGGATCCATACTCCTGGCTTTTTGCCATTCATCGATGGCTGGCCATACCACAACCTGACTGTCCCATCCGGTGCCAGGACCACATAGAGGCCCTGAACTGGCATACAGTTTACCTACCAGCAGATAAGGCTCTCCCCAGTTGGGCTTGACTTCCGAGGCTTTTCTCGCAAATTGACGAGCCACCGGAAACCGTTTAAGGCTACCATAATAAATCTTTGCAATCAACAGGTACAATTGAGCCTTTCGTTCCACATCTTCGGTATTCTCCGCAGCTTCATTGAACAGATCGATGGCCTTTTCAAAATCCCCTTGCTCCAGGGCTTCAAAACCCTCTCTGGATTTGGACGAATTCACCACTGTTTCCACCACCCTGCAATTCTCATCATGTATGGCCTTGATCCTTTCAAAATCCGCGTGTCCTGCATCCGCACATCCACCCCATACCAGGCTACGATATACCGAAGTGACGACTTCACAATTTTCCGGATCTGCTTCAAACTGGGGAACGTATTTATCCAGGTAATAATCGCAGTCAAAAAAACCTTTCACCCCCTCGAATGCAGATAATCTTGAGGGAACATAATCATTGATAATGGCCCACTGTTCTTCGTTCTCACCACTTTCCAGGCCTTTTTCCAACCGATCCAGGATCATGCCCGCATATTTTTGCGCTTCTGCCTCCCCGATCTTGAGTGCAAAATATTGTTTGACCAGTAAGTCAGTGAAAGGATTGAGGATAAAATACCGGGCGGAATCCTGATCGATCTCCATCGACCTCCGAAAAGCATCATAGACCTCATCCTCTTCGGCCAGTTCCGGATATTTGAAATAAAGATCGAAAGCTTTTCGACCAATCACGTATCCCGATTCACCATAGCATTCCTCCATTTGGTCATAAAGCATAAATATGGTGTCGACGTACTTTTCTTTCAATGCCGGATCATCCGTATTCTCGTAAAAATGCTGATAAAATGTGATCCCGTCAGCGTAGTGGGTGTTCCTTTTACCATCTGCAGCCGGAGCGATCGAATATGCCTTCTTCCAGTACGGAAACGCCTGTTCATAACGCTCCTTTCGAAATAAATCCCGGTACAGAACGTGTGCTGTGATGGCATCCTCGCCCAGCGGACTGTCCTTAAATGTACCACAGGGGCCGGTGTATGTTTCCACTGTATCCTGCTGAACCGGTGCCTGGGTGACTGCTTCCCCTACTTTCGGCGTACAGGAATCCAGGAGCAGTATCCCGCTGCAAACCCCAACCAGGAGAACAATCCATCGGTTTGTATAAGCTAACATTGGTTTTAAGTTATCTTTTCAACAATTGGCCTTAAAAATACTATAACCCTCGCAATCTCCAAACAGATCTACCGGAAATCACAGGGATATGACCTGCAATTCCCTTCCAACTCTGACAAAGGCCTCCACCGCCTCATCAATATGTTCAGGTTCGTGAACCGCTGAAAGCTGCACACGAATACGAGCCTGATTCTGTGGAACCACCGGATAGAAAAACCCGATCACATAAATTCCCTCCTCTAACAAACGTGCAGCAAATTCCTGGGCCACCCGGGCGTCATACAACATGATCGGCACGATGGGATGGCTGCCCTCCAGGATATCAAAACCCACTTTTTTCATCTTTGTTCGGAATCGTTTGGTATTGTCCGCCAGTTTGTCTCTTAATTCCGTACTAGCGGACAAACGGTCCAATACCGAAATAGATGCTCCCACGATAGCGGGTGCCACCGTATTGGAAAACAAATATGGCCGGGATCGCTGCCGTAGGATTTCCACGATTTCTTTTCGGGCAGCCGTAAATCCTCCTGAAGCCCCGCCCAATGCTTTGCCGAAAGTACCCGTCACAATATCCACCCGGTCCATAACGCCCCGATACTCGTGAGTCCCCCGACCGGTGGCCCCCATAAATCCGGTAGCGTGGCAATCATCTATCATGACCAGCGCATCGTATTGCTCAGCCAGATCACAGATTTCGTGTAACCGGGCTATGGTACCATCCATAGAAAATACACCATCGGTGGCGATCAGCCGACGTCTGGCTCCCGAAGCAGCTTTCAACTGGATCTCGAGATCTTCCATATCATCATGTCTGTACCGATACCGCTGTGCCTTGCAGAGCCGGATACCATCGATGATGGACGCATGATTGAGCTCATCCGAAAGAACCGCATCCTCCCGCGTCAACAGGGGTTCGAATAATCCCCCGTTCGCATCAAAAGCAGCAGCGTACAGGATAGCATCCTCCATTCCGACGAAACGGGCAATTTTTCCTTCCAGCTCCTTGTGAATATCCTGGGTACCACAGATAAAACGGACGGAGGACAAGCCGAAGCCATGGCTGTCCACGACTTTTTTGGCTGCCCGGAGAACGTCCGGATCATCGGAAAGACCAAGATAATTGTTGGCACAAAAATTCAGTACGGATTTCCCGTTTGCTGTAATTTCAGCCCGCTGGGGGGACTGGATAATTCGTTCTTCCTTGTACAATCCCTGATCCCTGATCGATTTGATTTCTTCTTTGAGTGAGGCTTTGATAGTGTACATGGTGCTTTGTTTTTGATGCTATAATTTTTTATCCTTCAGATGGGTTATCATTTCCCGTATCGTATCCGTGAGGTTGTATCGGGGCGACCAGCCCCAATCCTTTTTGGCCTCTGTGTCGATGATCACCTGAGGCCAGAATCGAGCGATTTCGTTGCGAAAGTCTGGTGTATAGGTAACCCGGAATTCCGGAATATATTTCCTGATCCCGTCTGCTAATTCCGCTGGTGAAAAGCTCATTGCAGCGAAATTGTATGCGGTCCGAATCCTGATTTTATCCGAATCGGCTGTCATCAGTTCCAGGGTACCCCGGATAGCGTCATCTATAAACATCATGGGCAACACCCGGTCTTCCTGTAAAAAGCAAGTATATTCGCCAGTGGCCAGGGCTTGGTGAAATATGTCTACCGCGTAGTCCGTAGTGCCCCCTCCCGGATCAGTCTGATGACTTATTATCCCCGGATACCGAAGGCCCCGAACATCCAGTCCTTTTTTGTTGAAATAATAACAACCTATACTTTCCCCGGCCATTTTGGTGATGCCATACACGGTCGATGGGTGCAGAGGTACATTCTGAAGCGTGTGCTTCAGCGGTGAACCGGGACCAAAGACCGCTATAGAACTCGGAAAAAACACCTGGCGAATTCCATGTATCACAGCCAGGTCCAAAGTATTGATCCATCCTCGCGTATTGACATTCCAGGCCAGTTCGGGATTTCGCTCCCCTACTGCAGATAGTATTCCAGCCAGGTGATAAATGACCGTAGGACGAAATCGCTCTATCAAGTCGCCGTACTTTTCTTTATCGAGTACATCCAATATTTCGAAATTGGGAAAAGCAGGAACAGGCCGCAGGTCGGTGGCCAGCACCGCATCGGTACCATATTCGCCAATCAGCGCTTCACCGAGTACCTGGCCGATCTGGCCTCCGGCACCTGTTATCAGGACACGATGTGCATTCATAGTGCCAAAAAGTACAACAAATTACGAAAAAAACACTCCAAATCCACCTATTAAAAAGGCCTGTACCGGCAGATATTCATTAACCCGTACAGGCCTGTATGTCTATTTTATCAATCGCCTCCTACGTACTCCGCTCCACTCTACCCGACCTTGTCTTCGAATTGGCTTGTTTTTTCAATCCCATCGACAAAGCTGTTCTGGCATTTATATCGTCAAAAATTGAGGGTGACAGTTTCTCCGATCCAGCATCCTACCTTTACGGTAGAACCATCCTTGAACCCACGCATAAAAGCATCGCCTTTTTCGGGTCGGGATGCGCTGTACTTGGCAATCCTGGAACTGGCTTCCTGCGCAAAATCAGAATCTACAGCTTTTGCCCGGGCATATTTGTCGATAGCTGCCAGTACGGCCAGACGCTGATTCCACGCATCCCCGCAATTACGGCTGGAAGTCGCATACATATCCCCGATCAGCATATAAGGGCGACCCCAGTCCGGTCGCAATTCAGCTGCCTCGCGTGCACTCTGACGCGCTGCATTGTAGTCATCCAATTTTCTGAATTGAATCGAGGCCAGCGCGAATAAATACTGTGCTTTTTTCTCGATATCGGTTTCTTTTTCGACCGCTTCCTGATATTTAACTGCAGCTTCCTCAAATTTTCCTTCGTCATAGCGTTTTCGGGCAGCATATGCCGGATTTTTTTCTTCCAATTCTTTCAGGCGTTCTTCATTATACTCCGCAGCCAGGGTTTCGTATTCTGATTTAATTTTCGCCAGGAAAGGGTCCGTATCTGCACAACCTTGTTGTTTCAAGGTATTGTAAACATATTTCAAAACATCAAAATTATCCGGATCTTCAGCATACATGGGCTCCAGTTTCTCCTTGAAATATTCGCAGTCGAAAATTTGCTTCTCGATGGGCTTGAAGACGGCTTCTGAGCGTTGTTTCACAATATTGTAGGATTCGCCCAGTTCCATGTCAGTTTCGATATTGTAATCAGCAATTTCCATAATTTTATCGTAAACGGCTCTCACTTCTTCAGCGGTTTTATTGCCCTGCTGGAATTCATAGGTCACGATATGTGCCCACGGCTCCAGTACGACATATTCTGTTCCTGGACCGCCGTATTCTACCGCTTTCTCAATGGCCGCCAGTGTTTCACTATATGGTGCATTGAGTAGATAGAACATATCATAAGCCATTCGACCATACTTTTTGCCGATCACTGCTTTGTAACACAGTTCGTCACAATCCCGTACGGTAATCACCCGGTTTTCATAACAGTTGATCATTCCGTGATACAGGTCGATTATTTTTTGCTTATACTCTTCTTTTTTCGCTTCGTCGGTCGCATTTTCCAGGAAATGCTTGTAGATGAGAATGCCATCTTCATAATGATAATCGCGTTTCCCATCCGCCGCCGGGGCAATTTCAAAAGCACGCTGCCAGTGCGGCAAGGCTCTTTCATAATCCTGATTGCGAACAAGTGGACGATAAATACTGTGTTGATTCTCGCCCTCTTCTTTTTGAGGTGAATCGTTCCAGGTCTTACATTCTACAGTCTGTGCACTGAGGTCGAATTGCACAGTGAACAAAAATGCAAGTAAGATTGCTAGTTTTTTCATGCTTTACATACAAATTATTAGTTACTCAAATCGCCTTTTATAAAACCAAAGGTTATTATTCAGGGTTACTCCGATATTGAACCGGATAAAGTTCTCTTTAAAAGTTTGGGTGGCCAATTTACCATAATCTATTGAAAAATTAATATAAGATAATTGCCTTTTCTGAAAAACAGGTAATCCCAAACCCAACTGTAGTCCCTTTTCTTCCAGACCTTCCCCATGAATCACCCGCGGATCATTGTTCCAGTAAACCGTCGAACGGTACGAAACCCGGCTCCAGTAATCGAGTAAAGATCCCGGATCAGGGGTGTACTCAAATGACGCTGCTGCTGACCAGGAGTTACGGAGTTCACCAATATTTAAGACATTATTAAACCCTCCCCAGTCCTCAAATTCAAAATTTACACCTGCCTGGATCCGGTTCGCTTTCGAATAGGAGATTCCTACGCCGAGTCTGGATGGTAGCTTATTTTTGAATCCTTCATCTTTATTGATAGATATAGTATCGATGGTAGACGCATCCGGATTGGCATCATCCAGTCCACTATAGCTACTCGCTTTTCGCAATGTCAATATGGTCTGATCCACCGTCACGGGTAATTTGGAATTGCCATACAATCCGATAGAAACCCAAGAGTTCTGGGACGGAGTTTCCGGATTCCTCCTGATGAAATGCCTGTACAATAAGCCGGCATCCCACAGAAAGCCACTGTAGGCCCGTTCATTCACCGTATAGGTATGATGGCCGTTCGGTAACTCCTCAAATAACAATGATTTTTCATTGTCAATAGTTCCGAACAGAAAACCGATGTTGAATCCGCCGGAAAAATTCCGGTACTGCGCACCTGTACCAAACTGAAGTTTGTTGAGCCCCCCATTGCCACCATATTGCCGGATCACTTCCCCTGCATCCATTGACACATCCTGCTGGTTGATCCGGTAATCCATCTTACTGATGGGCAGGAGCGCGATGTTCATTCCCATTTTAAACAGCTGTTCCTTCCGGTCCAGGACAATATTGACCGGACTGATCAGAGGAAAAGACAGGGATAAATATTTCAGATTACCGCCCCAGGCGCTTTGGGTGGCATTTGCATCCTTCAAGGTCACATAAGAGGCATCGACCCCCACATCAAATGCCGTAGCGGCCAGACCGGCGTAGGCTGCCGGATTGACCAGATTGACATTGTAGCCATTATAATAGGTTGCAAAGAGCCCGGATAACGAATTTCCGGCAACGGTACCACGTTCCGATAATTCTCCAATGCCCAGTGATGACAAAGGCAGATTTTCACTGACCTGGGCCCGGGAGACCTGGAAGAACAGGATCAGTAGTATGATCGTGATATTAAATTTCATTATTTTTTAAAATTTCATTGAGACCAGCTAAAACGAGATTTGCACAGACCTCATATGTGCCTGTCAGGTGATTTTCAAAAAATCCTGCATCTCCACCGGTCAAAACGGTCCTTAAAGATCCGTATTTTTCTTCTAAATAAAAAATCAGCCCCCGCGCTTCCATTATGGCCATGCTCACCCCTCCGGCCCGGAGTGCCTCACTGGTGGACTGGCCAAGCCATTTCATCTCAATCCCGGGATCTACCAGTGGAAGCCGGGCGGTATATTCATGCATGGCTCTCAGTCGCATAGGTATCCCCGGGGCAATGTTACCACCGACATACCGGCTGTCAGTCGTCAGAAAGTCATAAGTGATACAAGTGCCACAGTCTATGACCAGCACATTGTCACCCTTATGTAACGCATAAGCCCCGCAGACAGCTGCCAGACGATCCTGTCCAAGTGTTTCCGGGGTCTTATATTCGATGGTGAATGGATAATGCAGATTGGCATCCACCTGCAGTACATTGTTATCTGAGATCCACCTGAGTTCGCCCTCCGTCAGGATAGCGGTCGAGGCGAGTGCAATCCGGTCAGGCTGATACTGGGACTTCCACTCTTCCAACTGCGCTTCCCCCCCTTCGCCTTTTTCCAGAGACTCTGTACGTGTCAGGACGTCATCGACATATAATCCTGCTTTGAGCCGGGTATTCCCCAGGTCTATGACCATATGTCGCTGACGATTGCTCCTGCCCACTTTTTAATGTTTGAAATGGCGAACTCCCGTTAAAACCATCGCCATATCGTGATCGTTGCAGTAATCTATACTATCCTGGTCCTTGATAGATCCCCCCGGTTGAATAACCGCATGAATACCAGCCTCATGCGCAATTTCCACGCAATCCGGAAAGGGGAAAAAAGCGTCGCTGGCCATGACAGCACCCTCCGTCTCAAATCCAAAGGAACGTGCCTTGGCAATGGCCTGGCGCAATGCATCCACCCGGCTGGTCTGGCCGCATCCCATTCCGATCAGCTGACGGCCCCGGACCAGGGCAATGGTATTGGATTTGAGATGCTTGGCGCATACATTCGCAAAAATTAAATCGGCGACTTCTGCATCCGTTGGCGCTGAATGAGTGACCGTAGTCAAATCCGTAGCTTGTTCTCTTTTCAGGTCACTGTCCTGCACCAGCACGCCATTGAGCAAGGCCTTGAATTGCCTTTCCGGTCGATCAAAGGTTCGGATGCGAAGGATGATTCGTTTTTTCTTTTTGGTCAGTAATTTCAGTGCTCCCTCCTGGTATCCGGGGGCGATCAGTACTTCATAAAACAGATCGCTGATCTCCCTGGCTGTGGCTTCATCGATTTCGGTATTGGAAATTAAGATACCACCAAATGCCGAAACCGGATCGGCAGCCAGGGCTTTTTGCCACGCATCTAGTACGTTGTCACTTTGCGATACCCCGCAAGCATTGGTGTGTTTCAGTACCGCAAAAGTCGGCGGAGCGTCCTGAAATTCTGCCATCAATTGCACCGCAGCATCGATATCCACCAGATTGTTGTAAGATAATTCTTTCCCCCCCAGCTTATCAAACATCTCATCGAGCGCCCCATAATAATAGCCTTCCTGATGCGGATTCTCCCCATAGCGAAGTTTTTGCGCGCCGGCGAACCCGATTTCAAAAGTTTCAGAGGCATCTTCAGGTGCAAAATACCCCTGTATAGCCCGATCGTATGACGCACTCACCTGAAATGCATTCCACGCCAGTTGTTTCCGGTCTTCCAGTGCGGTCACCCCTTGTTTTTCTTCCAACAGACGGGCCAGAAAACCGTATTCGTTCCGGGATGGAACCACTACCACATCCTGAAAATTTTTAGCTGCTGCCCGGATTAATGAGATCCCCCCAATGTCGATTTTTTCTATGATCTCAGATTCGTCTGTAGATTCTCGAACCGTTTTCTCGAACGGGTACAAATCCACGATCACCAGATCGATTTCAGGGATATCATAGGTGTTCAATTGGTTTTGATGGCCTTCTTCCCGACGGGCCAGAATTCCTCCGAATACCTTGGGATGGAGCGTCTTGACCCGCCCATCCAGAATACTCGGATAGGAGGTGAGGTCCTCTACCCGGTCCACAGAAATCCCCAGATCTTCCAGAAAACGCTGGGTCCCGCCGGTGGAAAGAATCTTTACCCCCAACCGATCGAGCTGACGGGCGATGGGTTCCAGTCCCTCTTTGGAAAATACGGAAATCAATGCGGTCTTTATTTTGATGTCTTTCATAGATTAGATGTTCTCGGTGCTTCAAAAAAGGCGCTGCAAAAGTAGTAAATAGATTAAAAGGTTAAAAATTTTAATGTCTCTTTAAAATCAATCATTTACAGATTTGAAATCCAAAATGTTTCCCATGCCAAAACATACACGACAACGAGCTTCATACTGTTCCTCTGCTCCAAGTAATATCTGATCCCGGGAGGGCAACAACCGATAGGAATGAGTGGCCAACCGACCGCATTGCTGGCAAATGGCATGTAATTTGGTAACGTATTCGGCGATGGACATCAGATCCGGCATAGGACCAAAAGGTTTTCCCTTAAAATCCATATCAAGTCCCGCCAATATAACCCGTTTGCCCCGATTTGCCATTTTTTGGCTGACATCCACAATCTGATGATCAAAGAACTGTACTTCATCTACCCCAATTACATCGAAGTCTTCCATCCTGGCCTGGATTTCTGCAGCTGTTTGCACCTTTTCCGCTACCATAAAACTGCTGTCGTGGGATACGACGCGATCCTGACTATACCTGTCATCCAGAGCTATCTTGAACAATCCCACATTCTGCCGTGCAATTCGGGACCGTTTGAGTCTTCTGAGTAGTTCTTCGGTCTTGCCGGAAAACATGGAACCGGCGATGACTTCGATCCACCCGGACCGTTGATTGTGAAAATGTGGCTCTAAAAACATATTATATTTTTCTTTTATATAAAAAATGTTATATTTACCGGTGAAAATAGTCTGTGCTCTGTATTTGTCAGTTTCGCCGTACCGGATGGCAATCTGCAAAATCTTTTTATCGTTAGTTACAAAAAAGCATTCAAATGCAAACCAAAAAAGCCAAATATCACCTCAAAAGAATCGAAACCATTCTCAATCTCCACGAAGATAGTCTGTCATCACTTGATCGCGACATTCTGCTGGAGGATATCCGCCATTTGTACGATTTAGTGCTGAATGCAGAAACAGCGCATCCTTTGCAGGAATCCACCGCACCCCGTGACCACGCAGTTGTACAGCCGGAACGGCCTGCCGTTGTTCCACCAGAATCCGATCCCCAGTCTCGTCCCGAAACGGTCTCTTATAAAGATGAAAATACCCCATCGCCTTCTAATGACCAAAATAAGCTGGACGCCCAGCCTAAAGAATCACCAGTTTCTACACCTCCTGGGGGAATTCCGATGACCACTTCTTCGGAGGAACC
>CBFGVZ010000077.1:0-15483 GCA_965652315.1 uncultured Saprospiraceae bacterium
ATTGGTCCGGATGGTCAATGGGTAGATCTTCCCGCTGCCACGCCGCTTTTATTCGCAAAGTTTATTACCGATCCCACAGGTCTGAGCATTTACAGCGCTCCTATATTCCGCTATGCAGAAGCATTTCTAATTTTGGCTGAAGCTGAAAGCATGGCCAATAACGGGCCCAACGCTAAAGCACTCGAACATTTGAACATAATAAAAAGAAGGGGATATGGATTGGATCCCTTTTCTCCTTCTGACATAGATTATCCGACGGGCATGAATGCTGAGGAATTCAGAGCCACCGTACTACAGGAAAGAGCTTACGAGTTTATCGTGGAAGGAAAGAGGTGGCATGACCTCAAACGCACTGGAAAAGTTAAGGAAGCCATGGGAAAAGTGGGAAGAACAGTTATCGACGAGCGGCTTTTATGGCCGATTCCACAGGAAGAGATTGATAATAATCCGGATTTAACACAGGCAGACCAAAATCCTGGATATTAATTTTATCTTAGGGTCTAAAATCAAAACAAACGATGTTGCAAAAGTTTTTTTTTCTGATATGGATCATGGGCATAATCCAATATTCCAATGCTCAGGAATCGTATGACATAGTAATCTACGGTGGATCATCCGCTGGGGTTTCTGCTGCAATACAGGCTGCCAGAATGGGGAAATCCGTTGTGATAATTGAGCCGTATGCCAGACTGGGAGGTCTGACAACCGGTGGATTGGGCGCCACTGATATTGGGAATAAAAGAGTAATAGGAGGTATTTCCCGCGAGTTTTATCAGAATCTGAAAAAACATTATGCCCAGGATGCTAACTGGGAATGGGAAGAAAGCGTCACATACTTCAACGAAAACCAACGTCGTACAGCGGCAGGAGATGACGGTATGTGGACATTCGAACCGTCAGCAGCTCTCAAAGTGTATCAGCAGATGATGGAACCATACGATATCAAAGTCAAATTTAATACAAAACTCGATCGTAAAAACGGGGTAAGAAAATCCGGCAATACCATCACATCAATTTTAATGGAAGATGGTTCGGTGTATTCTGGTCAGGTCTTCCTGGACTGTACTTATGAAGGGGATTTACTGGCCGCCGCAGGTGTTTCCTATACTGTAGGGCGGGAAGATAACTCTGTTTACAATGAAACATTGAACGGGTATTATCTCGCTGAATACCACAAACAATCGGGGTATCATCAATTCCCGGATGGGGTAGACCCCTATGTAGAACCCGGAAACCCTTCCAGTGGACTGCTCTGGGGTATCAGCACCAATCCATCTTCAGAACAGGGAGCGGGTGACAATCTGGTTCAGGCTTACAATTTCCGACTCTGCCTGACCGATCATCCGGAGAACCGGTTACCCATCACCAAACCGGATAATTATGATCCCTCCACCTATGAACTCCTGGTCCGGCTATTTGAAGCACAACCGGATCGTCGGGAGATTAACCAATATTTTATCTGGACCAAAATGCCCAATCGCAAAACTGACGTGAACAACCGCGGTGGTTTTTCTACTGATGCCATCGATCTCAATCACAATTGGCCCGAAGCAAGTTACGAGGTACGTGAAGCTATATTCAAAAAACACCTTGACTACACCCAGGGATTGCTGTATTTTTACCAAAACGATCCCCGGGTTCCTGACGAGCTGCAGAATTTTACCAAAGATTGGGGATATCCCAAAGACGAATATGAGAATTCGAACCATTTCACACCCCAGTTGTATGTCCGGGAGGGTCGACGGATGGTCAGTGACCTGGTAATGACGCAACACCACTGCCAGGGTAAGGATATAGTCCGGGATGCTATAGGAATGGCTGCATACGGCATGGATTCGCACAACACCCAGCGTATCGTAGTCGATGGGATGGTCAAAAATGAGGGAAATGTCGAAGTGGGTGGTTTTGACCCGTATCCGGTCTCCCTCCGGTCCATCACACCAACCGAATCCGAATGTTCCAATCTGGTTGTTCCGGTTTGCCTTTCTGCCAGTCATATCGCGTTTGGATCCATTCGGATGGAACCAGTCTTTATGGTCCTTGGTCAGTCAGCCGCTACGATTGCTTCAATGGCGATCGATCAGTCCGTATCAGTACAGGATGTGCCTTATCAGGAGTTGAGGGAGAAATTAGTCCAGGATGGTCAGATCCTGGAATAAGAGCAAAATTCCGTATAAAATTTTATTAATACAGCAATAGTCACTAAGGTATGAAATTGAAATCCGTCACGAGGATGATCCTGATTGGGGTCGCAGCACTTTTTACAGCATGTGGTAGCCCGGATGGGCCAATGGATCAGGAAAATTCAGCCGATTTAATTATATATGGAGGCACCTCTGCCGCAATTATTGCTGCAGTCGAAGGGGTACAAAATGGCCATTCCGTGATTGTGGTTTCACCGGATACTCATCTGGGTGGACTGACATCGGGCGGCCTGGGATTTACCGATACGGGCGATAAGAGTGTTATCGGTGGCCTGGCCCGGGAATTTTACCATCGATTGTACCAGCATTACACGACCGAAGAAGCCTGGAAATGGGAAGACCGGTCAGATTATGGAAACAAAGGACAAGGTACTCCTGCTATCGATGGTGAAAACAGGACGATGTGGATATTTGAACCCCATGCGGCTGAAAAAGTATTCGAAGACCTGGTACGGGAGCATCAGATCCGGGTTGATCGCGATGAATGGCTGGACCGGAGCGGTGGAATAACTATGAAAGATGGGCAGATTACTTCGATTACTACTTTAAGTGGAAATACCTATTTCGGAAAAATGTTTATCGATGCGACGTATGAAGGAGATCTGATGGCACTAGCGGATGTAGAATATACGGTAGGAAGGGAAAGCACAGACACTTACGGCGAGGAGTGGAATGGCGTCCAGACCGGAGTGTTGCATCATCAACATTGGTTTTGGGAGGACATCTCGCCCTATGTGGTGCCAGGTGATCCCTCCAGCGGTGTATTGCCCCGGATCTCAACCGAACCTCCCGGTGAAAAAGGTAGCGCTGATAACAAAATCCAGGCATATTGTTTCCGGACCTGTATGAGCGATCACCCCGACAACCAGGTGCCATTCCCCAAACCGGAGGGCTACGATTCGACCCAGTATGAATTATTACTTCGGAGTTTACTGACCGGCAGAAAGGATTTTTTTCAGAAATTTGACCGTATTCCCAATCGCAAAACGGATACCAACAACCATGGGCCATTCAGCAGTGATAATATCGGTATGAATTATGATTATCCGGAAGCTTCCTACGAAGAACGACAAGAAATCATAGCTGAACACGAACAGTACCAGAAGGGGTTTTATTGGTTCGTGGCAAACGATCCGCGGGTACCCGAAGACATTCAGACCGAAATGAACAAATGGGGACTCGCGAAGGATGAATTCACGGATAACGGAAACTGGCCCCACCAGATCTATGTACGGGAAGCACGGCGGATGATAGGCGAACATGTAATGACTGAAAATGAACTATTGAAACGACGTCCTACGCCCAATCCTGTGGGTATGGGATCCTATACGATGGACTCGCACAATGTCCAGCGGTACATCAAGCCTGACGGATTTGTACAAAATGAAGGAGACATCGGGGTCAAAACTAATGGTCCTTATTCAATCTCTTACGGATCGTTGATCCCGAAGAAAGCAGACTGTACGAACCTATTGGTCCCGGTATGCGTATCGGCCAGTCACATCGCTTTTGGTTCGATCCGGATGGAGCCAGTATTTATGATCCTCGGTCAGTCCGCTGCAGCGGCGGCATCTATCGCCATCAATCAGGGAGTAGCAGTACAGGATGTCAATTACGAGGAACTCAGATCTGATCTGGAAGGAAAAGGACAAATTCTCACGACACCCGAATAAGTGCCGCATCCCGGTCAATTTATTAGTCCGCCAAATACCATACACGGTGTCTTTGAAATCCTGCTCACTCGCTTTTTAGCATTTCATCCATAGCGATGTTCGCATGAGAATAAGCGGCACCCGCCCGCATTTCGGAGGCCACCCATATGGCTTCCATGATTTGCTCCTTTGACGCTCCTTTCGCCAATGCATTTTTGGTATGCGCCCGGATACAATAGGGACATTGTGTGACATGCGCTACTGCTACCGCGATCAGCTCTTTGGTTTGCTCAGACAGGGCACCTTCAGCAAAAACGGTTCGACTGAATTTGCGCCATGCCTTGAGGTTATCCATAGCCAATTTGGCCTTGCTCTCAGCTAACTCTTTACTTTGTTCAGGGAACATTGGTTGATTTTCCATGTGTTGGTAATGCTTTATATGAAATAAATACAGTAAATAAACGAGAATTTTCTGTGCATTATCGGAATTAACGTCGAACGGTCCGGCCACCCACTTCCTTGACACGTCGATTAACATGCACCCGCGAATCCATATCCACCAATAGGGTTACATAGGCCGATCGATTGGGAGTATAATATTCCCGCCCATCGTACGTGATGATGCCATGATCCCGTTCCCATTCTTTGGCGAGCAAGCCGTATATTCCTTCCGATGAATTTCTCCCATTGATTCGCCTGGAAGTGGGACCAAACATGAGATAACGATCTTCCCCCCGCTCAAAAGATATAGCGAGTTTCTGGTCACCGGGGCTGAATAAAAACACGCCCGGCGTACCCTCGCGAAAGATAATCTCTTCCACACGACGACCGTCCCGAATAATAATACGCCCCTGGTCTATGGTAGATTCTCCTTGACTCAACTGGCGATGTAGAACGATGTCATCTGACAGATAGAACTGAATACGAGACAAAGCCTCGTCATCATATTGGTAACCCGTGATCAATGAACTTGTGAACGGGGATAACCGCGGAGAACAACTCATTACCACAAAACCCATTAGGAGTCCAAAAAGTATGTTCGACATAGTTCTGATTTATAATTGCACACAAAACCATGTGTACTTCTAAAAAACGGAATTCAAGTGAAAATAGGTCATCTTGCAGCGGTCCTTAATGAAAAATTAATAGTGGAAGCAGTAGGGCCATAGGTTTCTGTCTGCCGATGAATTTCCGGAAGTGCATACAATCACAAAAAGTATGCGAGTCCGACTAACCCTGTCTTTTACGCAGAAAAAAACGATTAATCAATAACCTGCACTCCTCCTCCAATATGCCCCCAGTGATTTCTGTTTTGTCCAATAAGACCGAGGGATGAAAATTGGTAAAGCCTTTTTTGGGATCGAATGCGCCAAAGACCACTTTCCTGAACCGACTCCAATGGATGGCTCCTGCACACATAAAACAGGGTTCAAGCGTAACATAGATGACGCATTTATCCAGGTATTTGCCTCCCACAGCCTCCGTTGCTGAAGTAATGGCAATCATTTCCGCATGCGCCGTGGGGTCGTTGAGTTGTTCCACCTGGTTATAAGATCGCGCAATTATCTGATCTTTGTACACAATAATACAACCGATGGGAATCTCATCCCTATCGAGTGCAATTTCTGCCTGCAATAGGGCCATCTTCATCCATTTTTCGTCTGATTCCGGCAT
This sequence comes from uncultured Saprospiraceae bacterium, assembly GCA_965652315.1. Classification (GTDB taxonomy): domain Bacteria; phylum Bacteroidota; class Bacteroidia; order Chitinophagales; family Saprospiraceae; genus Membranihabitans. Next base: position 5,531 of record CBFGVZ010000077.1, read on the forward strand.
TTTTAAAAAATTTGTGATCGAATTTATGGGATATAACTAAGAAAGCCTACTTTTGCACATGGAAATTAACAATTCATCGAAAGACAAGATTATCACTCAGGGGTTGACATTTGATGATGTCCTGGTCGTTCCCCGTTATTCAGAAATTTTACCGAGAGAAGTCGATATCCGGTCACGTCTGACCCGAGATATTACGATCAATGTACCCATTGTCAGTGCTGCTATGGACACAGTGACAGAAAAGGATCTCGCCATAGCGATTGCTCGTCAGGGCGGCCTGGGCTTCATCCACAAAAACATGACTATCGAACAGCAGGCCAGCCAGGTCCGCGCAGTAAAACGGAGTGAAAGCGGGATGATACTGGACCCCGTGACGCTGACGCCGAATGCCACTATTGGCGAAGCCCAGCAAATCATGGAAGAACACAAGATCGGAGGCATTCCTATTACCGAGAAGGATGGGACGCTCGTTGGAATACTGACTAACCGGGATCTTCGATTTGAAGTGAACACCAACCGGAAGGTTTATGAATTGATGACCAAAGAAAATCTGGTGACCGTACCAAGCGATACCGATCTGGAACAAGCCCAGGTGGTCCTTCAAAAAAACAAAATCGAAAAATTGCCCGTTGTGGATAAGGACTTCAAGGTAATCGGACTGATCACTTATAAAGACCTTTCCAAAGTCAAAAGTTACCCCAATTCCTGTAAAGATACTTATGGACGGCTTCGGGTGGGAGCTGCGGTAGGCGTGACGCGGGATACAATGGATCGGATTTCGGCCTTGCGGGAAGTGGATGTAGATGTAATTGCAGTCGATACAGCCCATGGCCATTCCAGAGGAGTTCTGGATACCATCCGGAATATAAAAAATGAATATCCCGACCTGCAGGTGATCGGAGGCAACGTCGCAACCGGTGAAGGTGCGCTTGCGCTGGTGGAGGCTGGCGTCGATGCGGTAAAAGTAGGAGTAGGTCCGGGAAGTATTTGCACGACCAGAGTAGTTGCGGGGGTGGGCGTTCCCCAACTTAGTGCCATTTATACCGCCAAACAGGCCATAAAAGCAACTGGTGTACCCGTTATCGGGGATGGAGGTATTCGCTTTACGGGTGACATTGTCAAAGCCATCGTGGCCGGAGCAGATACGATCATGGCTGGCTCCCTGTTTGCGGGGGTGGATGAAGCTCCAGGAGAAACCATCATATATGAAGGACGCAAATTCAAAACCTATCGGGGTATGGGGTCCATCAGCTCGATGAATCGCGGTTCGAAAGATCGGTATTTCCAGGATGTGGAAGACGATATCAAAAAACTGGTACCGGAAGGTATCGAAGGTCGGATCTCCTTCAAGGGCAATCTCGGGGAAGTCATGGTTCAGTACATAGGAGGGCTGAGAGCCGGGATGGGATATTGTGGGGCGGCTAATATTGAAGATCTTCAGGATGCACATTTTGTGTCTATCACTCATTCGGGAATCACGGAGAGTCATCCCCATGATATCACCATAACAAAGGAATCACCCAACTACCAACGAGGTCTGAAATAAATGATAGTGGCAAACCTCGATTTGACAGATACGGATGTTGTTAGCCTGGCCAGAGCTGTGTTGGGTTATCGATTGTGCACCAACCTTGGTGGGCAGTTGACTTCCGGAATAATAGTTGAAACGGAAGCTTACCGGGCCCCGGAGGATAAAGCGAGCCATGCATACAACGGACGTAAGACCGCAAGAACCAATGTTATTTACAGACCCGGTGGGGTTTCATACGTCTATTTGTGCTATGGTATCCATCATTTATTCAATATAGTGTCAGGCCCTAAGGATGTGGCCCATGCCATTCTGGTACGTGCACTTCAGCCTGAATCAGGTATTGAGATCATGCGAGAACGTCGAGGCCTGAACATTCGGGACAAACAACTGACAAACGGACCCGGAAAATTGAGCCAGGCCCTGGACATCACCCTCCAACTCAACGATGTATCGTTGAACAGGGATTCTGGTAGCAATATTTGGATTGAACCAGGGATGGAATTCCCGGATTCCAGGGTGATTCGATCCAAAAGAATCGGTGTGGATTATGCCGATGAATGGAAAGAAAAACTGTGGCGGTTTCATGTAGCAGGGAATCCATACGTGAGTGTAAAATAATTCCATAAGGGGAACTTTGAAATACGATTGAGAAGTTATATCTTCCGTTATGCATAAGATTTTTTTGGTTTTTTCATGTTGGTTTCTATTTCCCTGGCTGCCTTCTTCAGCGCAGGAACTTACCGCTCCTTCCATTTATTCAGTCAAAATCACCGTGCCGGGTACTATTTATGGCCTACCGGTGATGAATCTGGGTGATGAACGGGGATTGATGTTATCATTTGATGATTTGGCTGAGGATGCCCGATACTACCGTTTTCGATTACAACATTGTGACCGGTTCTGGAGACCATCGGATCTAGCTGAAATTGAATATCTGGATGGAATTAATGATCAATTGATCAACGAATATACTTTTTCCAATCAGACACACGTGGATTATGTGCATTACGAAGTTCGATTTCCAGGCGATGGGGTACAGCCGAAGATCAGTGGAAATTATCTAATCACGATTTATGATGAGAATTCCGATGAAGTGGTACTTGTTCGAAAATTCATGGTGGTCGATAAAAAGGTTTTTGCCTCTGCTGAACTGCAGAGACCTTCCCGTGTGTCACTACTTCGCACTCACCAGGAACTCGAATTGAGTGTCAATTTCAAGGATTTTCCAATATCCAATCCGACTCAGGAGGTATCGGTTACGGTACTGCAAAATGGAATTTGGCAACGATCCATTTCCGGCATACAGCCCCGAAATGTGTTCGGGGATATAATAGAATTTGACTGGCGGGGAAAATTGGTGTTTCCAGGAGGTATGGATTTCCGTAGTCTGGATCTGCGTAATCTGGGCTACCGGAGTTTTGGCATTGAAGAAATCACTGAATTCCAGGATGGATATGTGGTCGTCAAGGACGTTGAACAATCCCGGGCAGGCCGGAATTATTTTCTGGAAAGGGATCAAAACGGAAATTTCGTCATTGACAATGAACGCAATTTTTCAGGGAATGTATCGACCACATCGGAATATGTCGAGGTGGATTTTCGACTGGAAGCAGCCGCAGAATTGGGGAATGACCGCGTTTATGTGACTGGCGGATTTTCCAATTACATGGCTGACCCGAAATTCGAACTGGCCTATGATGAGGCGGAAGGCATTTACTTCGGATCCGTATTGATGAAGCAGGGGCGCTATGATTATTTGTATGCTACCGGAGAAAGGGGCAGCGATCAACTCGATTTCAACACCCTGGAGGGGAACTCCAACGAAACGGAGAATTTTTATTTGGTATTAACTTATTACAAACCATTTGGTGGCCGGTACGATCAACTGATCAGCGCAGATATCATCAATCTTGGTGGGTAAGACATAAAAAAAGCCTGCTCCCGTAGGAACAGGCCATTAAAACCGGTCCTTAATTCTTTCGTGCCGTTTTAGACGCCATCGGTTACTCTGAATGAAACTTTACAAATCACGCCATATGAGGTGATTTTTCCATCTGCCACGTGGGCTTTCATATCCTTTACGAATACGGAATCAATATTGCGAATCGTTTTGGACACTTCTGTTACTGCATTTTGTACAGCATCATCAAAACTTGTCTCACTCGATCCTATCACTTCGATAACTTTTACAATTGCCATAGTCTTGTTTGGTTTTATTTGATATAAAAATTCAGAGTGATAAGTTAATTAAAAAAACTGAATTTCAAACATCTCTGGTCGAATTTATAGAAAATTAATAGGGTTTAACTTTTTTCTACCGAGCTCGAACTGTACTATAAGTCAGTGTCCTACACCCTCTCAGCAACTCCGATTTTCAAAAATTCAGTTCTTGCTGGAATTTTATTGTGGCTTGTAAGACTTGAGGTAATACACAAGAAATTTACGTTCCGGGTCTCCCTTGTGGTTGCGGAGGATGATCGGGTCCAGTTGCTCTACCGATTCAAAATAAAGGGAAAGTTCAGGAATTTCCGAATCAGATTGATGAATATTATCAAACCTTTTCTCAGAATCGAGATATAATGCATCCTGGCCAGCCAGATGATCCAGGTTGGGATCGACAATCTCAAACTGTAAACCATCTTTTCCGATCACATTTCCGGAATACACTTTTTGATCCAGATGAAATGCAAGTTGAGCAGAAGTCTTATAACCGTCATCTGAAAAAATAAAGGCGTCGGGATACTCCTCCCGGAGTTCCTCCACCTGGTCTGCCAATTGAGTCCAACCCCACCAGGTGTCATCAGAATGGATGGAAAATGGATAATACAATACCTGAATCAGGAAGACAAAATGGAAAATCAAACTGAGAATGGTTTGAATACGTACCCATTTGAGTGGAATATAATACACGATCAGAAGGATGCCTGTGATGTACGCGGGCATTGTCCAGTTCAGTTTCACCCAGTAAATCAGCGATACGACCATAAAACCAACAATCAGCGGGACACTAAACCACCACAGGAACCAACGCTTATAGTCGGGTCGTTCTTCTCGGGTCAAATAACCACGCGTTACCTTATAAGCCGTATAGAGTACGAAGCCATACACTGACGGAAGAAGCAAAAATAACTGTGTGCCGATATTCCCGAAAAAATATTTGAGTTGTACGTTTCCGATATTCATATCATCCATCCGATCACTGGATTGGAACCGAATGGACATCCAGTCATGCTGCATATTCCAGATGATGACCGGGCTAATAGTTAGGATAAATACCAAAATAGCAAGATATGGCTTGTATCCTTTGAGTAAATGCTTTTTTTCAGGGCAGGTAATAAGGTAACCAAACAAGCCTACCCAAAGCATAAGGGCAGTGTATTTACTGTCAAACGCCAGTCCGCACATGAAACCTGCAATCAGCCAGTCCTTTAGTCTGTCCTGCTCAATTCCACGAAATAAAAAGTATATCGCAAGCGTCCAGAAAAGCAACAAGGGCACATCCGGGGTAGTGACCAGAGATAATATTGAAATCATCATAGTTGACATCAGTAAAAACACCGAACGTTCAATAAAAAAGCCCTGAAAGAATTTCTTCGATAACTTGTAGAAAACGAAAACCGTGCAACTGGTGATAATAAAGTTGGTCAACTTTACAGCTATCACCGACTTTCCCAAAATCAGAGAAAAAGCCTTTAGCATCCAGGCCACCATAGGTGGATGATCAAAATAGGACAGACTGAGGTGTTCGCTGTAATAATAATAGTAGGCATCCTGTGGCATCATTCCCATGGTGAATACCAGAACCAAACGGATCATGACGACCACAATGATTCCCCAAAGAATGAAATTTATGGGTGCTGAGGGATGGTTTTCAAACATGAAAGATTAAGTTTTCATTAAATTAATTTGAAGTCGATAAAGATGGGTAAAATAACTGAAATCATCACGACCTGAATAGAATCCGGTCGAAATAGCTAAGCCTGCAAGGACTGCCAACAAAAAGGCCGGAAAGAATGAATCAATCCGGCCTCCATGCAGCCCGTAGGGGATTCGAACCCCTGCTACCAGGATGAAAACCTGGCGTCCTAACCCCTAGACGAACGGGCCTCTTTTTAAAAGCGATGGCAAATATAGGTTAAAAAATTTATTTGCAACAAAATTCCGGCAAAAGTATTTTTAAGTATATCGGATTGGCAGTCTGAACGCGGTAATCAGGTTGTAAAAAATTTTGGTTTGAACCATGATGTATGAACATTCTTATGTGGTATTGAATGTTTTTTTCATACCTTTGCAGCTTCCAAAATGACCACCTGACCCGGTGATCAGAAAACTGATAAACACAGAAATAAAAAACAAAAATTATGGCAAAAAAAATTGCGATCAATGGATTCGGAAGGATAGGCAGATTGACCTTTCGAAGTTTACTAGATAATGATGAAGTACAGGTGGTAGCAATCAATGACCTGACCGATAATGCTACGCTGGCACACCTATTGAAATATGATACCGCCCATGGCGTTTTGGACCATCAGATTACCGCCGATGACGGAAATATTTTCATAGACGGAGAAAAAATTGTTGCACTTGCTGAACGTGACCCATCCAAATTGCCCTGGAAAGAACTGGGGGTTGACTTCGTGCTCGAATGTACTGGGATTTTCCGTTCCCGTGAAAAAGCTTCTATGCATTTGCAAGCGGGTGCTAAAAAGGTACTTATTTCTGCTCCAGCACAAGGCGACGTCAAAACCATCGTACTCGGTGTAAACGAGCATGAAATTGATCCGGAAGAAACAATCTTCTCGAATGCGTCCTGTACTACCAACTGCCTGGCGCCCGTGATCAAACTACTCGATGAGAATTTTGGGATTGAAATCGGTACCATGAGTACGATCCATGCCTACACTGCTGATCAAAATCTTCAGGATGGTCCTCATAAGGATCTGCGCAGAGCACGAGCGGCAGCACAGAATATCGTTCCCACCAGTACCGGGGCTGCCAAAGCAGTGCGGGAAGTCTACCCCGCCATTGGCAATAAAATAATGGCTATCGCATATCGGGTTCCCACTCTGACTGGTTCCATTATTGATCTTTCCGTACGCGTAAACAAAGAAACCTCGGTTGAAGAAGTCAATAACATCTTCAAGAATGCCGCCGCCAATGAATTGAAAGGTATCCTGAAATATGAAACCGATCCAATCGTATCCAGCGATATCGTGGGATCTACTTATTCATCAGTTTTTGATTCAGAATTGACCAGTTGCGATGGAGATTTTGTCCACGTTGTAAGCTGGTATGACAATGAAGCCGGATATTCAACCCGTTTGGGTGAACTGGCCGTGAAACTCGCGACGATGTAATAGAAAAGAAGCTTTAGATTAATATTTTAAAACCGCTTTCCCTCCTGAGGGGAAAGCGGTTTTTTCATTTCACAAATGCGAAAACCCTTTACTGTAGCTCCGCACCACTATGGTATCTGCCCGGATTTTGCGTTTTTGATGGCTTTGTAGAGCACGCTGTGTAGTTCTGGCCGAATATTCAACGTGTACAATTTTGAATTTTCGCGGGTGGGATGAACCCGGTTGCTGAGAAATACAAAAGTGTATTCCACTGCCGGATCCACCCACATCATCGTACCCGTGAAGCCGCTGTGACCAAAACTTTCCTGGGATGCCAACGGTGACATATAACTTTGATAGGAATGTTCGGGCAAAGGCGGTCTGTCAAATCCCAACGACCTCCTGTTCCCTTCGTCACAATAAATACATTCGGTGAAGGTCTGTATGGTTTCCGGAGACCAGAATTGATGCCCGCCATAAGAGCCATTCCTCCGCCATGTTTCACCGATTTTTACCAGATCTGGTGCAGAACTGAATAACCCCGCATTGGCCGATACCCCAGCCAGGACCGCGGCTGCTTCGTCGTGTACGCTACCATGAACCAACTGGTGCCTCCATACCTGGTCCACTTCTGTCGGAATGATTTGATGGATGTTGTACACGTGGGAAGGATTGAAAGCGGTATGGTCTGCACCAAGAGGGCCGAAAATATTTTCTGCAAGGTAATCATCGAGTGACTCCCCGGTTTGTTTTTTGACCAATTCCGGTATTAAGAGAAAAAACAAGCCGGAATATTCGTATTTGTTTCCCGGTTTCAGTGGAGATTTTAAAATAGCCTCATGTATAAATCTGTTGAATTGGTCCGATATATAAATTGAATCTGTGACCTTATAATTGTAATGCCCATGACGGGTTTGCGCAATCGTATTTGACTGGTACTTTCCGTTATCCTTTCTGGCCATACTGTAATATACGAGATAAGGGGTCAAGCCAGCGCTGTGGGTTAGAATCCGTCGCATGCTCAATCCTTCCTTATCCGAATTTCTGAAATAACTGAAATAGTCACCCAGGGATTTGTCAAGATCAAATACCCCGGCGTCATACATAGACATCAAGGAATTGACACCAGCCGTCACTTTGGTTACACTGGCCAGGTCAAAGAGGTCATGGGATCGCACCCGATAAACCTGGTTATAGGTATGGTATCCGACTGCTTTCTCGTAGATTACGGATCCTTTGTAGACGATGCTTACCACGGCTCCCGGGTAGGCCGAGGAATCCAGGCCCAGTTGAAGTATGGAGTCCAGATGATGCCGGATATATGAACCATCCAGACCCAGATATTCCGCCGGCAGATACGAAACCCTTGTACCAGTACTGATCCGGCCATCCGCGTCGATTCTGATTCCACCCATCATATACTGTGCCGCCAGATCGATCACCGCCTCACCAGCGTCGGGCAATTGTATACCAGGGAAAACAGCTAGCTGTGATGTTCCTATACCGATTCGGTATATATTGTATTGATCATATTCTGAGGGCCAGGTATCCTTCGCATCATAAACTATTATATTTGTTTGATTTTCACCGGTCCGGAGACTGTCAGGCCAGTTCCAATAATATCGAATTTCAACGTTCTGATCACCGACGTAGGACGATAGCCGGTTAACCAGAGTGGAGGCCGATCGTCGATCCGGATAGCACCAGTATATGTCAATCGCTCGCCCACTCAGGTCAGATATATCAAGGGGTTGTACGTTGGCTTGATTTTGCAGTATTGATGCAAACATCCCGATATCTTCCTTGAGGACCACAGGTTGTTGACTGCACACATCCGGCACGAAATGTATTAGAAAGCCAAATACAGCGAAAAATGGTACGATATCTTGTCGAAATATTAAGTACCAGGTAGATTTAAAAACCATATTCCTTTTTGTTTTTAATGGGAATGACGCCCTGCGCCAGCGAATCATCCAGAATCATTCTTTTGGCGGTCAACAGGGTTTTTCGTCTGTTGGGTGCAAAATCCGGGTCACCCGGTATCAGACTTTCGACCTGGACCCGCTGGGACGAGTGGATTATTCGTCCGTCACCTATGTAGATGGCGACGTGGGTGATCCGATCCGGGCCATGGTCGCGTTTGTACCCAAAAAACAGTAGATCTCCTGGTTTTAATTGACTGAGGTTTTCATCCAATGGCACATCTATACCACTTCTTACCTGCTGTGATGCATCGCGGGGCAGCTCCAATCCGTTGAGATAATAAACCATCTTGGTGAATCCACTGCAATCCACACCCTTGCCTGAGGTACCTCCCCAGAGGTAAGGGCGTCCCATAAATTGGAATGCGGTACTTTCTATATCGTTCCAGGTCGGTATCCCCGCCTCTTCTATTTCCTCAAGCGGACGTGTATCTATTTGGGCTACGTATCCCTTGCGGCCATCCGGCAGACTGATAGCCAGATATTTGAAATTTTCCCCGGTAACCCGGAGTATATCCCCCGCGACCAGATCTGTGACCACTGGTCCATCCTCATCAGGTGTTTCATAGCTAAACCCAAAATCTCCTGTGTACATAACCTTATCTGCAGAGTGATAATCGTTCAATTCTGCCTCGTCTGTCTCTACCAGAGCACCACCATCGATCCATCCTAGATAACCATCAGGGGTCTGAATATAGGACCAATATCCCTCCCTGTCCCAAATAGTAACCTGCTGCCCCATCAAGACTTGTGTGCTAAGTTCGGCGCTGTGCCCGGGCTTCGACCGGATATTCCCTACCGATACATTGATCAGACCGGCGCCCACAGGGGTTACAAAATAAAATGAATCCAGATTGAGCTCCGGGTAGTTGGAGGTCAGTTCGAGTACCCGTTCATAAGCATCACGGTTGGATGATCTGCCCGTTATTTTTGATCCGCTGGACGATATCTCAAAATCAAAAATCTGTTCGCGCCGGTCGGGGACATATTTGGATTGAATGGATTCCATCTGTTCAGCCAGTTTTTCAATCGATGCGTCGTTCTGCTCTACATCCCCACAACTCTGTGTAAGTGCGATTAGCCCGATGAATGTACCGATGAAAA
>CBFGVZ010000078.1:0-15478 GCA_965652315.1 uncultured Saprospiraceae bacterium
CAGACATATTGTGGTTGTACACTTCGGACAAGATGTATGCGATGTGTGCGAAGCTATATGAACGATAAAAAACCCTTTCCAACGGATTTTTAGGGCTTTCAGAGCAATGTGGGCTAGTTTCCTATCTTGAAAAGGTATAACTCAGATCTACAAAGAAGGACCGGCCCCAGTGGATGAGCCGGCTGCTGCCGATGCTGCTGTGGGCCCCACCGTCAACACCGCCATTCTGTATGCCGATGGAAGATACATTAAGCAGGTTTTTTACACCGAAAGTGAACGACAGACTTTTGTCGAAGAAGGACCGGGTCAGCGAGGCATGAACCATGTTGTAACCTTCGATGGAACCTTCCACGAGTTGGCCCTCAGCATCGAGCTGGTACTGCTGCTGACTACTGGTGTATTTCTGTGAAATCTGCATATCGGTTTTGAGGAATGGCCAGGTGAATTCCAGCGAATTCTGCCATTCAAACACATCGAAGAATGCATTGGCATCGTGGGTTTCTGCGAAGATATTGGAAAGGTAAGTCACACCGCCACTGGAGCGCAATTTCAGATTTTTGGTGAAGGGATACTCCAATACCACATCCATCCCCCGGGTTTTGAAATTTTCAATATTCTGATAGGTGTACTTGAGCGTTTCGTATTCGGCCAGAATGATGCGATCCTTGATCTGGTGTGCGAAAAATCCCACGTTGGCATTGAGCAGGGAGCCAAATAGCGGAATTTCTCCCGTGACGTCCAGGGTGTAGTTGGCCGAGGTCTCAGCAGAAAGATTTTCGTTGCCCAGGATGTAGTGGTTGATGTCGATAAATTCGAAGACCATTTCCTTCAGCGATGGCGCGCGAAATCCCCTGGAATAGCCCGTGCGGACCGTCCATCGTGCTCCAGGTTTCCACAAGGCCTGCAGCGAAGGCAATACCGGATGATCAAACCGCGTATTGTGACCGTATCGCAGGTTGCCCAGGAGGGTAACTTTTCCATCCGGGTTGTACTTGAGACTCAGCCAGCCCGCGGTATTCGTGATGGAGGAAAGCTGTTCTCCGGATTCCGGAGTGGCAAACCGGGTCCCGTCAGCTGATTCTTTCTGCCATTCGACACCGGCCTGTATATCCAGTTTGAATGGGCTGGAATAACTGACCATATTGCGGCTGAGTGTGTTTTTGTAAAAGGTGGAATCTCCGGTTCCCGCTACGGGCTGGATGTCATTTTCCTCAAAATTGTTGCGGAACGTCATCAGACTCCGGTCGTAGGTATTGATGGCCTGGATGGTATTGAAATAAAACCTGTTGCCGAGATAACCTTTGGCTGTCACTGCGTGATCGGACCGGCGGGTAAAATATTCATCATCAAAAGCATAGGGTTTGAAGTCAGGCCGCCGTCTTTCTCCATACCGGCTCACGGTTTCGTCGAAGAATCGATAGTTGTACCGGATAGAGATGGAGTCTCTCCAGTCATAACTGACCGATCCATCGGCAGACCATTGGAGCTTTGGATTCCAGGGATATTTTTTCGTCCGATAAGCCGTGCCATTGTCGAGCGTCACCTGTTTCATCAGCCGCAGGCTATCCACATCATCCAATCGGACGTGATTGCGGCGAACGTTTCCTTGCAGGAAAAAATTTCCGATCCGGTAGCCCGCTGACAATGAGTTGTCCAGAATGCCCTTGGATTCGGCCCGGTTGCGGGTGGAGATCTGGAACTTTGGCACCTGAGAAGTCCGGGTAATCAGGTTGATCACACCACCGGAAGCATTGCTTCCGTACTGGGCGGACATTGTTCCTTCGATGACTTCGATCCGGCGGATGTTGTTCATCTGGATCTGGGAAAGGTCGATGTTGCCGTCCAGGCGGCCGATGACCGGTACGCCGTCGATCATGATCTGGATGTTCTCCCCGCTGATCCCCTGCATGGTCAATCCGGTTCCGAGGATGAGGTCTGTTGAGACCTGCATATTGAGCTGCGTGCTCAATACCTCTGCCAGATTGGCCATGCCGAGTTTTTCGATCGTCCGACCATCGATCACATGTACCGGATGCACTGCGTTTTTGTAGTGGGTGGGTTCATGCTGGGCCGTAATGACAACCTCGTCCAGCGCCAGATTCCAGAAAGGGGAATCGGTCGCCAGTGCCAGACTATCCTGAGCTATGGATCGGGTAAGGGCGAATATCAGAATGACGATCGATATGATCAGCTTATATTGGTGCATTTTACCGGACTTCTTGTAGTGTAGTCAATTGAACCTCTGCGATGATTTCACGCCACGCTTCAAGTTCCGGGATACCTGGTTTACGTGCGCCGAAGAAATAGGTAATGCGGTCACCCTCCTTGTTGAAATGTTCCAGACTGGTGACGATCCCGTCAGTGGTGGGCTTGCGTATGATCCAGGACTCGTGGACGTCATCTGTTTTCAGATGCAGGTTGAATTTTGGATCCAGAATATTGAACCACCCATTGATTTTTTTCAGATTGCGGACTGGTCCGGAATGGATTTGAATACAACCTTCGTTTCCGGCAAAGCACATGATGGGAACCTGCCGTTCTACGGCCAGGTCGAGCATGCGATAAATGCTGTCGTTATCGACTTTGATTGCCATTCCTTCCGGTGCCAGTTCATGGGCCTGGATACGGGGTAATTTATATCTTCTCAGCATTCCGAAGAACCCATGGGTGTCCTTCAATTTCAGCCAGTCCTTTTGCAAACCTTCCACGTTGGGATTGGGATTGCGTTCCATGGGTTTCCTGGGCTCGAAGGTCGAATGGTCGAGCAGGACTGGTTCCTGAATGGCTGCCTTGTATTTTTCGACCAGCTCATGATAGGCCTCCAGATTGGATTCGTCCGTAGAGTAAATCTTGTGAATCGCCGTGCCCTGAGCATCGAAAAACTGAAAGGAATATAGGTCTGACAGGTTGGTTCGACGGACAATCGCAGCCACCCCGTAGGTCCAGGGATTCATAAACAAACGTAAGTCGATGTCTGGATTGACCGCTACACCCATATTGGCGTGACCGCCGGTGAATGAAACGTTGTCATACACCCCTTTTCTTTCGTGCACACAGGAATCGTTTCGGGTCAACCCCATCACATAGCCCATTTTATGGACCTCCTTGAGCAATTCTTTCCAATCCCCTTCCAGGAGAATCCGGTCTGGTCCGATGTCCAGGGTGAGTAATTCGTACTCGGAAATGCCGAGTTCTGCCGCCGCATCGCGGTTTCGAAGTCGCGGGTTGTTGTTCCTGAGCTCCTCCGCTTGTTGTTTCAATTCACTGATTGTTCTCATATCGGTAAAGTTATAATGTGTGGGCACCCAAATACCGGATGCTGTTTGATAATTGATTTAATTTCGAGTGACTGTTCCAGGTGGTCTGAGGTAAAGACTTTGTCCGGATGGCCTTCATTCACTACTCTTCCGGCCTTCAAAATTATAATATTATCCGCAAATTGTGCGGCTAAATTCAAATCGTGGAGAATAGCGAATACACCCAGGTTTTTTTCTACTGCCCAGGATTTGACCAGGGACAGGATTTTATAGGAATGGTGTATGTCAATCGAGGCGGTTGGCTCATCAAGAAACAGGTATTTTCCTGTGTCAGACGTTTTCTCATACCGGAGCTGAACCAGGCATTTGGCCAGGAGAATCCTTTTTTGTTCTCCTCCCGACAGGCTGGAAAAATCTCGATCCAGATAGGATTCCATTCCCACTTCAACCAGAGCTTCCCTGACCAGATTTTCTTTTTCTGCAGGGCTGACCAGATTCTGGTACGGGTAACAACCCATCTCAACCAGATCGGATACTTTCATCGGAAACCCTGGAGCGAAATTCTGGGAAAGTACCGCTCTTTTGAAGGATAGCGTACGCGGATCGATCAGTGTAAGGTCCGTTCCGTCCCATTCGATAAATCCCTGCATCACTTTCTCCTGATTGTTGATCGCCTTCAGCAGGGTGGATTTGCCGGCTCCGTTCATGCCGAGCACAGCAGTAAACCGTCCCGTCGGGATTTCGATGGATACTTCATCGATGATGACCTTCTGGCCTTTACGGATCGATATGTTGTTCACCGTAATCATATCAGCATTTGTTCTCTTTTAACACGGACCAGCAACCAAAGGAAAAACGGACCGCCTATCAATGCGGACAATATCCCGATCGGCAGTTCAGCGGGGGCGATAATGACCCGCGCAATGTTGTCCGCAATGATCATGAAAATGGCTCCACCAAGGGCTGAATACTTCATCAACTCCCGATAATTCGAACCATTGAGCAGGCGGATAAAATGCGGAATAACCAAACCGACGAATCCGATGATCCCGCTGAGTGCAATGCACACGCCCACGATTACAGATGTGAGGACAATGATATTGGTTTTTACTTTTTCAACCCTTACCCCCAGATACTGGGCTTCGTGCTCTCCCAGCATAATGGCATTCAATGCGTTGGAATACCGGTCCAGCAGGAAGATGCCCGGGATCACTATGGGGATGGCCAGTAATAAATGGGTCCAGGAGGTACCGCTGAAACTTCCCAGACTCCAGAAAGTGATATCCCGGAGTTGCTGGTCATCGGACAGATAAATGAATACGCCCGTGACCGCACCGGCCAGCGCGGTGATGGCTACACCGGCCAGTAACATCGTCATCACGTATGTTTTTCCATTTTTCCGACTGAGGAAATAAACCAGATAAGTGGTCGAAATCCCGCCCAGAAAGGCAAATACAACGATCAGAAATTGCTGAAAAAAACCGGATAATGCAGCCAGTACGGTGGTCATTAGTACAATGGCCAGGACCGCAAATAGCATGGCTCCGCTCGTGATTCCGATGAGCGACGGATCAGCCAGCGGATTTCGGAATAGTCCCTGGATCGCCGCACCAGTGATCGCCAGACCTGCACCGGTGAGTCCGGCCAGGAGTATCCTCGGAAGTCGAATCTGAAACAACAGATAGGAGTCTGCAGCCATATTGCCCGCATCGGATTCGGTGGATGCAAAGACATTTTGTTGCAATACATCCCAGAATGAAGCCATACTCAGATCATACGCGCCCACAAAAAGGGAAGCCAGAATCACGAGTATCAGTCCAATAGTCAGTCCCGCTAATATATAAGAAGACCTGCCAGTCATAGATCAACGTTTAACTTTCGGGTTTTTCCTGGTATAATTGCCTGGCCAGCTCCAGGGCAGCCTGCCCTGTTCTGGGTCCGAAAGAAGTCAGATAATGTCCGTCCATGGCGATGATCCGGTTTTCTTTATAAGCCGTGGTCTGTGAAATCCCAGGTATTTCTGCCAATCCTTCCTTACCATTGAGACTAGCCAGACCCGAATCAAACATCAGAATAACATCCGGAGAGGCCTGCACTAGTGCCTCAGGCGTCAGCGCTCTGAACTGATCAAATGCGGTGACGGCATTTTTACCGCCCGCCTGGGTTATAATGGCTTCGGCTGAGGTGTTTTTTCCTGCAACCATAAGATTCCCACCTCCCCGGGCGTAAATAAACAAAACCGACGGTTTACCAGTTTTTCCGGCCAGGAATTCCTGGAGTGCTGCACTGTCCGTATTGATTTGATTTTCAAGCTTTTCTATTGAACCCGGTTCGATATTTACATATCGGGCAATTACCTTTGCGGCTTCTACTGAATTGTGCAACGTATGCGACACGGGCACCGGAACGATCTCGATAGCGGCATTGCTGAGTTGCTCCAATGCTTCGGACTGCCTCATCTGATCCTCCTGTACAAATATTATGTCTGGTTTTAGACTGAGAATGCCCTCCGCATTCAATTGACTGATGTGGCCCAGTTTGGGCAGAGCATTCACCGATTCCGGATAGGTACTGGTTACGTCGACGCCCACGACCTGGTCACCAGCATCCAGTGCATAGAGCAGTTCGGTAAGGAATCCACTCAGTGAAATGACCCGCACCGCTTCCCGGGGTACCTCATCTGCATCGTTCTGATGAACCTGATCATTGGTACCAGCGTTTTGACAACCAATGGTGGCACAAAGCAATAAAACCCATCCGGCCAATAATCCGTAATATTTAAAATTGATCAACATTCAGTTAGTTGTTTATAAGCGGGAGGGCCATAGTCCCGTCCACTGTTCGCAAAATAACATAATACAGGCCCGGGGTTATTAGGTGCGGCAAGGTTAAATTATTTTCACCCTGCCGGACATTTATTTTTTGAGAATACATCATCTGGCCCATGGCATTGCTGATTCCGAGATGGGCTACTTCCTTGACCTGATCAGACTGAAACCGCAAAGTAACGGTTGAGGCGGATGTAGCTGGATTGGGATACAGTCTGGTCTCCCTGATATAATCCGGTGGGGTGGTCAGGGCTGAAAGGACTTCGACAAGGGTGGACCTCAGCGTGGAAACACCGGTTGATGCCCCTTCGAAGTCCAGAAATTGCAGCTTATAAACCTCATTGTCGTTTGTTTTGACAAAATACACCTCATTTTCTACGATCGAATACTGAAAGGTGTTGAGGTCAAAGAATTTCCATTCGTAACCGATCGCGTCAGGTGCAGTGGTCAGACTGTCTTGATACGTTTCAAATTCCACGGTTTCCGGATCGATGTCGGACGCCACAGCTACTTCCGTGCCGGGTCTGGAAATCACACCGGTTACCAGATAATTCATATAGCCACCAGGTGCTTCGGGATTGGCCACCGGAAAATTGTATCGGGTGAATTGCAGATCCCAGTTCTCGGGTTCGAGATCCAGGGCCTTCTGATCAGCCAAAGAATAAAAAGCGAAGGCTTTTCCTTCGAAATCTCCCAGATTGATGCTGTCCGTCACGGCATTTTCCCCATCCAGGTCAGAATATGAAAAGGTGTATTTCAGACTTCTTGTCTGGAAAACATTGACCTTAAATTTTTTAAATGAACCATCCCTGAGTTTGATGATAAAGACCCGGGTACCATTGAGGTTGTGGGTCATGATATCGTAACTGCCCCATCCGAAGTCGAAGTTGTCAGTGGTGTCTTTGGGTGCATTGAAGGCACCATCTGCGTCAGGGCCTTCCTGATTGTAAAGCGTATCTGTGATCAGATTGGTATCGGCTTCTGCAAGTTCGGAGGCAGAAGTCAGATACAGGGCTACGGCACCGCTGCCTTCAGCCGAACTCACAGCTTCATTGATATAGATGGAAGCACTTCGGGCTGAGTTGGCAAAAGCGATGTCCCAGGTGGTATAATCTACAGCCGTCATCTCGTTGTCTGAAAGGTCAAGATATACTGACTGTGTATAGTTTTCTCCCTGGTCGATCTGAATGATATCCTGACTCCAGGCAGTGGAAAAGGTCAATAGGGTAATAATGCTGTAGATTAGTGTTTTCATATATATAAGTAATATTTAATTGGTCTAAATAACGGCAAATATAAGGCAAGGACTCGTTACAAAAAAGTATTTATCAAGATTAATTATAAATTAGAACTATGATGGGTTGAGGCACCGGTTTCCGGTTCCCAGGCCCGGCTTTTTCAATCGTCCGATCTAATTTCCCCGATAATAAATTCTGTAAATTTTTATCTTCCACAATTTATTGTAGATTTAGACCCCGGATAGAAATACAACCAGAATCTAAGTAACCTTTCAACCATGCGACAACTTTTTGTTTTTTTGACCTTTCTCCTGATGACCACATTATCCGCTCAAAACAATCCAAAGAATTCCGTAGAAATTGTCCCGAAACCGGACCAGCAAAGCATAGAAATTCTTTTTGACGGGGAATTATTCACTTCTTACATTTACCCGGATGATATCATGAAACCGGTGCTGTGGCCGTTAGTTACTGCAAAGGGCACAGTCATTACACGAAGTTACCCCCTAAAGAAAGTGCCCGGTGAACGAACAGATCATCCCCATCATATCGGGGTGTGGTTCAATTACGGGGATGTGAACGGCATCGACTACTGGAACAATTCCGAAGCCATCCCCGAGGACAAAAAATCCCGGTACGGCCATATATTTCATCAGAAAGTGGTATCGATAAATACCGATAAAAACAAAGGAGAACTGGTTGTACAGGCCCAGTGGGTAGGAAATGGCCAGCCCGAACTGGATGAAACGACGCGATTTACATTTATTAATAAGGGGAACATGCGTATAATCGACCGGGAAACGACGCTCAAGGCGCTGGTCGATGTGTCCATGAAAGATAATAAAGAAGGCGTCCTGGGAATTCGTGTGGCACCAGAACTGGAGTTGCCTTCCGATGATGAGATTACCCTGACCGATGCGCACGGCAATCCTACTACCGTTAAGGCCACAAACGACAAGGCAGCGGGGGATTACTTAAGCAGCGAAGGTATCCGGGGCGATGAGGTATGGGGGACGCGGGGGAAATGGATGGATCTGCATGGACGTATGGGCAATGACAATGTCCACCTGGTGATCATAGATCATCCGGACAATCCGGGTTATCCCACTTACTGGCACGCCCGGGGGTATGGTTTGTTCGCCGCCAATCCACTGGGGCAGAGTGCCTTGTCCGATGGAAAAGATGAATTGAATTTTGGCCTCAAAAAAGGGGAAGAGGCCACATTCCGTTATCGCATTATTATCGCGGATGGTCAGAAAGCCGGTGCGAAAACCTGGGACAAAATGGCCAAAAAATTTAGCAAATAATAAAAATTAAATTTTGGATATCATGAAAAATCTGGACCGGAGAACATTTTTGAAGAATAGTGCTATGGCTGGAGCTATGTGGACTTTACCGGGTCTGACCGCTCTGCCTGAATGGACCGTCAGATCTAAAATGAAGCTTGGTCTGGTCACGTATTTATGGGGTAAGGATATGGATATTCCCACCCTGATCAGCAGTTGTAAAGCCGCCAAACTTGGTGGTGTAGAACTCCGGGTGGAGCATGCACATGGTGTTCACCTTGGAATGTCCGATTCGGAACTGGCCGAGGTCCGTCAGCAGTTTGCAGATAGTCCGATAGAAGTGGTCGGCATGGGGACCAATGAAGAATTTGACAGCCCCGATCCAGCGGTTCTCAAAGCCAATATGGATCGCGCCAAAGGCTGGGTACGGGTGAGCCAGGCCATCGGTGGCAGTGGCGTAAAGGTCAAGCCCAATAAGTTTCATGAAGGCGTTCCTCATGAGAAAACGCTGGAACAAATCGGCCGTTCACTGAATGAACTGGGCGCCTATGCGGCTGATCATGGCCAGTTGATCCGACTCGAGGTCCATGGCCGGGGTACCCAACAGCTTCCCAATATCAAAACCATTATGGATCATGCACCGCATCCTGCCGTGGGTGTTTGCTGGAATTGCAACGAACAGGATCTTGACGGTCAGGGCCTGGAATACAATTTCAACCTGGTTAAGGACAGGCTCAGCGATATCGTTCATGTCCGCGAAATGAATATAGGAGATTACCCATACGGTGATTTAATGAAACTGTTCAAGGGAGTGGATTACGATGGCTGGATTCTGCTCGAATGTCGCACCGATCCCGAGGATAAGGTGGCCGCGATGAAAGAGCAGCGGAAGGTATTTAAAAAACTAACCTAATAGGGAGGGCACGAACAAAAAAGATGGCCCGGGATGTATTTTCAATATTCTTAAAACAGTAAGTGGCTGATGGATCGCCGTAAAATGTTGCAAGCGGCAGGGATTGGGGGATTGACCACGTGGACCGGGTCTGCGATGTGGTATACCCGGAAGGACGTAGATGGAATGGTAATGCATTTTATCCCATCGTTTCAGGAATTTTTAGCCAATCCAGTCGGTAATCCAGGCGATTTTGTTTCTACATTGGGGTATTATGAAGTGAATGACGGTGGGGCTGCCCAATACAGGTTAGAGGCCTCGGAAAATCAGAAAATCAATAAAGAAACCGACCCCGATCTCTTTCCAGTGAATTCCGGTATTGCTGCCCGGCTGATCATTACCGGGAGTGTCAACTACAAAATTTTCGGGGCAAAAGGGGACGGACAGAATGACGATGGACCAGCCATCCAGTCCGCTCACCGATTGGCCAATACCCGCGATCTTCCGGTGGTAAATTTATCCGGACGTTTCAGGTTGGGTGCCAAGCGGAATATTCCGGTAGAAACGGGCGTGCAATGGGGGCAATCGGTATTTTATATAGATGAAAGTCAGAACACCAGCGAGCCTGTATTCCATATCCGAAGCAGGATGGATCCGGTGGATATTCCTGCCTCAGGATCTGTGGGGCAGGCCATCATTGAGCAAGTCAGACCAGGTGTGGTGATTATACCTGAGCTGGCGGGATTTGAGAATCATCTGATACACCTTTTTGATGAAGAGGACCGGATTGGTTTTCGCGCAGGGAATTACAACAACAGGAGCCGGGCCCGGGAAGAGTTGTTCTATGTGAGTCAACAGGGTCGGATTCTGGGGGATGTGGCGTGGGAATTTAAGCCTACGGTGACCATTACCGCTTATCCGGCTGAACATTCCTATTTGGAAGTAGAAGGCGGAACCTTTTTTCTTTCCGGTGACACCCCGGAATTGAAGAAAACCGGGTATTCACACAATGGTCTGCTGATCACCCGGAGTCGTACCCGGATCAAAAACCAGTGGGTGGGCATCGAACCGGGTCAATCAGACATTTCCATGACCGCCCGATCGGGATTTTATTATTGTTCATTGGCTTATGACATCAGACTTGAAGACATTCGGCTCAATCCCCGTGAGAAAGATCGGGAAGGCCAGGATCGGGATGTGCCGCAGGGAACTTATGGGATAGGAGGAAACAGGGTTCTGGAGTTTTCCATGAAGGATGTGACGGCTGAGGGTACCGGGATCCACTGGGGAGTCTTCGGAACCAATATGATGAAGAACGTGTCGCTGAGTCGATGCAGGATCAACCGATTTGATGTGCATTTTCACCTCTGGAATCTGACGATGGAACATTGTGCAATAGGGCTGAAGGGGATTACAATTACTGGTGGCGGTCGGCTTTCGGTGATGGATACTGTGGTGACTTCCAGGCGTTTTATCAATTTCCGGCAGGACTATGGCGCGAAATGGGATGGTGACATTGATATCCGTCGATGTCGCCTTCATCCGCCTTTCAACCAGACGGTTCAGGTATTGAGCTTTCAGGCCAAAAATTTTGACTATGGATATCCGATCGGGATGGCCCACAGTATATTCATCAGGGATTTTCTTGTGGATTACACTTCCGTACCCGACAATGATGCAGATTGCTGGCTTTTGCAATTGTCCGAATTTTCGGTTAGCGATAAAGGGGATCGCTTGTTCTTTCCCCACGCCGTGCATTTTCAGAATATTCAGGTGACGGGACGGGAGAGGGGCGTGCGGATCGGTCGGTTGACGGATGTCCCGGGGTATGAAACGCGGAAGACCGGAGGGTACGACGGTGACATGATTCAAAGCAACAGTCATTGGGTGGTGGATCGGGTGGACCTACAGGAAGTCAATCCCGGACTGGGTATGGAGAATCAATATCATCTGGCTGCGTTTACATCTGCTTCTGATCAGATAGCGTACAGTTCTCATTCGCCTTATATCTCGCTAACCGTAACCAATTGCGGTGCGCTGTCGGTCGTCTTGCCAGGGATCAAAGGTAGTTTTCTGGCGCGGGATTCCACACTTCACCAGTTAGTGCTGGAAGAAGGGGAGGAGTTTGGAGGAGAAGTGGTCCTGGAAAATTGTCATATTCTACCGGTAGGGTCCCGCGATGACGCCCCGGTGATCCGACTCAATGCCGAATTGGGTACTGGCCTCACGAATTGTGTCATTCATCTGCCAGTCAGCGGAAAAGAATCGGATGCAGTGGACCTGAGTCTGATCGGCTTTCTGGAAATCAATCGGAAATTGTCATATCGCCATATCAATACGCGATTGAGCAAACACTTTCGGAAGTACCTGGCGGAACAAGGTATTACTATCCATGCGGATTTTGCTGCAAAATTGCAATTATCCGCCCATGAGTAAATATCCAGTATCTATGACACAAATACTATGCTGCCTTTATTTTCTGGCCGGAATAACAATTCCCTTGTGTGCACAGCAACCCACTGATTTACAGGTCATCCGGCAACGGATCGTGGATGATCTTTTGGAACACCCGGTGAACGACAAAAGTATTGCCACCATTCTGGATCAACAACAGGAAGAAGGGAACTGGCCGGATATCGACTACGTGGATACAACCCGAACGGGTTTTCAACATGGACAACATCTGAGCCGGATGGTCGCATTGTCCCAGGCCTTTTCCCAATCCACGTCAGAATATTTTCAAAGTCCGAAGGTAAGGGAGGCTCTTTTCAGATCTCTGGATTACTGGCTGGCCCATGATTTCATCTGTGAAAACTGGTGGTGGAATCAAATCGGCACGACTGGGCGGATGGTGAACGTATTGTTGTTGATGCGGGAGGAGTTGAGCGAGGAACAAATGGCGCAAGCCGTGAAAATCGTAGACCGGTCGCATCTGGAGGCTTCAGGAGCACGTCCCAGCGGGGACCGGATCAAAATGGCCGGCATACTGGCCAAAAAACTTTTGGTCCTGGAAGACCAATCCGCCTTTGACGCAGTTATACGGGTCATCGAAACAGAGATCAAATTTTCGGAAGGCCGCGGAATGCAGGTGGACTACAGTTTTCATCACCGTCAGGACCGCGTCAACAACACGCTTTCTTATGGGCTGGGATATGCGCAGGCTTTTGCGGAGTGGGCTGATCTGGTGGCGGGCACGAAATATGAGTTTGGGGATACTGCTATCCGGCAATTGGTAGATTATTTTCTGGATGGCATATGTAAAATGGCCGTACATGGCCTATATCCAGACCTGGGGGCCAAAAACCGTTCGGTTTCCCGGGAAGGGGCTTTGCGGCAGATGGGTACTGAAATGATCCGAAACCTCCTGGCAGCGACCAACTATCGCACGGAAGAATTGCAGGAAATCCTGGCCATCCGGGAGGGAAACCGGAAAAACGAACGTACTTTCAACAAGTTTTTCTGGCAGACTGAATATATGTCCCATCAACGGCCGGCGTTTTTCGGTTCTGTCCGGATGTACTCCACCCGCAATCAGAATATGGAGTCTCCTTACAACAGTGAGGGATTGAAAAATCATTATTTGGGCGATGGTGCGCAGTTTATTTCCCGGACCGGGCAGGAATACTATAACATTTTTCCGGTGTGGGACTGGCGACGGATTCCAGGGACCACCGTGGTACAGAAACCGGGGATGCCTCCGGAGAATCTCATCCGTCAGGAAGGAATTACGGAATTTGTCGGCGGGGTCAGTGATGGACGGTATGGCGCCGCGGTTTTTGATTATGTCAAAGAAATGGATTCGTTGCAGGCCCGCAAAGCATGGTTTTTCTTTGATGATTCCTGGGTTTGCCTGGGTGCGGATATCCGTTCCGGATCTGTATTTCCTGTGAATACTACCGTGAATCAATCTCACCTGTCCGGCAAAGTACTGGTGTCCGGTGAAAATTCGATATTTCCGCTTTGGCCCCAAAGCCGGATTCATTCGGATGACATAGGGTGGATCTGGCACGACAGCATAGGATATTATTTTCCCAATGGCGGCGATGTATATATCAGTAATCAGAATCAAAGCGGATCGTGGTATGAGATCAACCGGCAAAGCGATTCACCGAAAGAAGAGATTATTATGCCGGTTTTCAAACTTTGGATGGATCATGGGAAAAACCCGCTGGGCGGGAGTTATGCATACGTGGTGATACCCGCAGTGACGAGATCATTTATGGAAAATGGTGATTACGGGGATGGCATCAGAATTCTGGCCAATACTGCACAGATTCAGGCTGCCCAACACCGCCTCGAGCGTGTGGTGCAGGCCGTTTTCTACGAACCGGGAACCCTCGAAATATCCAACGACCTGTCGATCGAATTGAAGGATGCCGGCCTGATTATGATCCGCTACCGGAACGGTCATGTGCTATCGGTAACGGTAGCCGATCCCAGCCGGAAATTATCCGAAATCCGATTTTCCATCAGTCAGATGATTAAATTGAAAAACCACCATACGGCAGTGGAATTGTACTGGGATCCTGTGCACCGAACTTCCGATTTTACGGTAAAATTGCCGGACGGCGCCTGGGCGGGGAGCAGTATGGTGCTGGAATCGATTGGCCTATAGACAGGAGAATATGGCGCTGTGGTCAAAAATAAAGCGTTTTGACCTGGACTATAAATGAAGAAAACCGGATGGCCAAAACAGGGAGTTTTGGCCTGCCTCGGTGTTTCCGGAGACGTCGCGAAATCCAGAACAACTGTAAAAGCACTAAAAGCGCCACTCGCATTGTTTCCTGGGATCCCGGATATAAAGCAATGGTTTCACATAACCCACCTGCCGTAAACTACGTTAACAAGGTGTCAGGTAATCAATGAATTATGAATAGCCGCGCACACCATTCGAATATCCAACCCATATCTTTGGACGGTCCATCCCCATCATATCGCCTCGTAATCTTGTCAGTTCTGTTCATTCTGATGACCCATTGCACCCGGATCGAAGAACTGTTGCAATTTCAGACCCCCCGTGAATCTTACTTACAGGCCATGCAGAATAGTCCCTTATCGAATAACCCCCTTTTTCATCAATGGATGGCGGAGGGAGATTCGGTACTGGGCCGCCCATTGGTCATCAAACCGCCCTTTCAGCAAAAAATGATTTATTTCCCTGATGAACCAGTTGCCTGGGCGTGGGAACTGGATGTCCAGGCAGGTAGAAGAGTGGAGTTTGTTTGTATGGTTTCGGATACTTCACAACGGTTGTTTATCGATTTGTTTTCAGACCGGGCTGGAGATATGCAGTACATCGCTACGATGGAAGATACCAGTCTAAGTTTTGAAGCAAAGGAACATACCACATTGCTTTTGAGGCTACAACCCGAAATATTGGTCACTGGTGGGGCCACTCTAATTGTGAAAGATTACCCGATGTTCGGATTTCCCGTTCAGGGCGCACGGCCTGTTGATATTGGCAGTTTTTGGGGTGATGCCCGGGATGGTGGTTTGCGACTTCACGAAGGTGTAGATATTTTTGCTGCGCGTGGAACACCCGTTGTTGCTGTTGCAAAAGGAAGAACCAGAACGGGTGAGGGCGGATTGGGTGGAAAAAAAGTATGGTTGCGGACGGGCGACTTTTCGCTGTATCACGCGCACCTGGATTCCATCATGGTGCATTCTGGTCAATCCGTGGCCATAGGGGATACGCTGGGTACGGTGGGAAATACTGGGAATGCAAGGACGACACCGCCCCATTTGCATTTTGGAATATACCGCCGGGGAGCTGTGAATCCACTGCCATTTATCGAGGCAGCCAGGACAGAATCACCGCCTCTAATGGCAGATATCGACCATACAAACCGGTGGGGAAGAATCATAGCTACCGCGAATATACGTCCTGATCCGTCCACATACAGGCCTCCGCTCATGACATTGAGCAGTAATAATGTTCTGGCTATTCGGGGTATTACAAATGGTTGGTACGAAGTTT
>CBFGVZ010000079.1:0-15364 GCA_965652315.1 uncultured Saprospiraceae bacterium
GCCTGCCGCATCGTGCAGGCCGGTAAATGCGGTACAAAGTATGAAAATTGTAGCTCCGGCTACCTCTCCTTAAGAGTCCTGTGAATCCGGATCAATGACATCCAGATGTAATTCTGCCAGTTGTTCTTCATCAATTGGTGCCGGTGCATCGATCATTACATCCCTTCCCATATTGTTTTTCGGGAAGGCGATGAAATCCCGGATGGAATTTTTTCCATTCATCACGGCACAGAGCCTATCCAGTCCAAAGGCAATTCCACCATGGGGCGGCGCTCCATACTCAAAGGCGTTCATCAGAAATCCAAACTGGCTTTCTGCTTCTTCCGGTGTGAATTGGAGCAACCTGAAGTTTTTTTCCTGTAATCCACGATCGTGAATCCGGATAGAACCACCGCCGATCTCTGATCCATTGATCACCAGGTCGTAGGCATCGGCGCGAATGGACTCCAGTACCGAGCGATCGGTGGAATCCATCTTGGGAATATCGTCTTTTTTGGGAGAAGTAAACGGATGGTGTTTTGCATAAAACCGCTCCGTCTCTTTATCCCATTCCAATAAAGGGAAATCTATTACCCAAAGCGCTTTGAAATCGGTGGGTCCGTACATTTCATGCCGGCGGGCTAGTTCCAGCCGTAGCGTTCCGAGTTGGACTCTGGTGGCCTTTTCCTCTCCACTCATCAGGAACAAAATATCGCCATGGCCACCTCCAGCCGATTCGATCCAGGATTTTAGCACATCATCGGAATAAAATTTACCGACTGAAGATTTGATGCTCCCGTCTTTCTTCCATTGGACGTACACCAAACCTTTGGCACCCACCTGTGGCCGCTGTACCCATTCGGTAATTTCCTTCATATTTTTGTTGGAATATGTATCAGCCTCGCCCTGAAGCAGGATTCCTGCGACCAACTCAGCCTGATCAAATACCCGGAAATCATACCCTTTTGTCTGCTTTGTGAAATCGTGGATGACCATGTCAAACCGGGTGTCGGGTTTGTCCGAACCATATAGTTTCATTGCTTCATCGTAGGTCATTCTCGGAAATTCGGGTAGGTCAGTCGACAACAGTTCTCTGAATAAATACCGGGTCAGCCCTTCAAAAGTCTGTAAAATATCCTCCTGGTGAACAAATGCCATTTCGCAGTCCAGTTGGGTGAATTCGGGTTGCCGGTCAGCTCGCAGGTCCTCGTCCCGGAAACACCGGGCGATCTGGAAATACCGGTCCATTCCGGCTACCATAAATAGTTGTTTGAAGGTCTGCGGGGATTGGGGCAGAGCATAGAACTGGCCCGGATTCATACGGGAAGGTACTACAAAATCCCGGGCGCCCTCGGGCGTGCTTTTGATGAGAATGGGTGTCTCGATCTCGAGAAAATCATGCCGATCCAGAAAGCTCCGCATCGCAATGGTGACCTTGTGACGAAACGCAATCTGGGATTGTAGCACCGGACGTCTCAGGTCCAGGTAGCGGTATTTCATCCTAAGGTCATCTCCTCCATCCGTATCATTTTCGATGGTGAAGGGCGGTAATTTGGAGCGGTTCAAAACCTCGATTGCTGTCACTACAATCTCTATATCGCCGGTTGGCAGGTCCGGGTTTTTGTTGCTCCGTTCCCGAACTTTCCCGGTTATCCTGATCACATCTTCCCGGTGCAACTGTCGGGCCAGGTTACATAATTCTTCGTCCGTTTCCATATTGAAGATAAGCTGGGTGATACCATACCGATCCCGCAGATCGATGAAGGTCATTCCGCCAAAGTCTCTTTTGGTATCCATCCACCCACTTAATTCCACCACCTGATCCATTTCGGACATTCGCAGTTGCCCACAATGATGAGTTCTGTACATATTTTTCAAAATTTAGGGCAAAATTATAAACTAATCGGAGGAATTATGCTTCCTTTCATAGATAAAAGATCCGGAAGCAAGTGATAATTTGCAACCGAACACCATTCCAGTGTTAATTATAATGGTTCAAAATTGCATAACACCTCCCCCTGATACAGCGGAAAATGGAATGGATATTTTATATTTGTGAGAATAAAAAAACCGGAACAGTTGACTGAACGGTCGGTTCCGGTCAGAATAAAACCATGATTGATCACTACAAACTTCTTACTTTAACCTTCAGTGATGCTCAGTTGGATGAATTGGCTGAATATCTCATTACCAACGCGGATTCTGCTCGGGAAACAGAACTACTGCGCGCTTTGAAAGATGCACTGGAAGTGGAAGAACTATATTATCTGCACACTTGCAACCGGGTTTTGTACTTATTTTACAGTAATCAACCCATTGCTCAGTTGCGGAAAAATCTGACAGGATTTTTACAGGCACAATCTCAGGGGAATCCTGAAATGCAGGATTTGAAGGGGTATTCCGGAGAAGATGCTGTTCGACATTTTTTTGAGGTAGCTTCTTCTCTCCAATCTATGGTATTAGGAGAACAGGAAATTCTTCGTCAGGTGAAGGAAGCGTATGATCACAGTTGGAAGGCAGGGCTGTCTGGTGATCAAATCCGGATTCTTTTTCAGAGTGCCCAACAAACGGCCAAAGCAGTCCATAACAAGACCCGGATCAGTGAAAAAACGGTCAGCGTGGTGTCGCTGGCCATGAAAAAGCTGCGGAGATTGGGGATACATCCCGAGGACGAGGTGGTATTGATCGGTGCAGGCGATACGATGCAGAAAGTGGCCCGGTTTCTGGCAGAATGGGGGATGCAGAATGTCCGGGTTTTTAACCGGTCCATCACTAATTTATTGACCCTGAAAGATATCCTTCCACAGGTAGAAACTTATCTGATCGAAGAAATGACGGCACACAATCTCAATGTGCCATTTATCATTTCCTGTACCAGTCACGGTGATTATGTGCTGACACCTGAGATAGTCGAAAAATCCACCCACGGACAAGGCCTCACAGAATGTCGTGGTATTCTCGATCTGGCCGTTCCCAGGGATGTACATCCGGAAATTATAACCAAATACGGACCCAAGGTGATCGAAGTAGAATCCCTCCGTACGGTAGCTGCGCGGAACCGGGAATTCCGGAAGCAGGAAGTGAAAGTTGCCAGTGAGATACTGAATCAGGAAATGTCCTCATTTCGGGAGAAGGTGCATCGACGGTTTATCGAGAGAGCATTTCAGGAAATTCCGGCGAAAATATACGCCACACGGGATAAAGCCGTCGGGGAAGTTTTCAAAACCCAGATTGAAAATCTGGACCCGGAAGGGCAAAAACTCGTCTCAGACATACTGGATTATATGGCCGAAAAATGTATCAGTATTCCGATGCAGACCGCCCGGAAACAATATATGGCCATTCGCAAAGATATGAGCCGGAACGGTGCCGGATCTGTGAAAGAATAATAACCCAATTTACCTTTCTCCGGTGCCATAGATCGGTCAATAATATTATCACGACCTATGGAGCATAAAACCGCATTGAGCCGAAGAAATTTCAATCAGATGATACTGACCTCAACGGCAGGCCTGGGCCTGTTGTCGGCGTGTCAGCGCTTACCTGGAAGGGTTTCTGAAGGCCCTGAGTCTTCCGACCTGATATTTCCACCCAAATTAATAAAAGGAAGCCGGGTGGCCCTGATTGCACCGGCAAGTTATGCGAACGAAGAGAAAATCCAAAAGGCCGTGGAGAACCTGGAGTCACTGGACCTGGTAGTGGAGGAAGGAAAATACCTTCGGGAAGAAAATGGATTTATTGGAGGAACGGACGGACAACGTGTGGAGGAAATCCATACCATGTTTCGGAGAAAGGATATTGATGGGATCTGGTGCGTACGGGGCGGATACGGAACGACCCGAATCCAGAGCATGCTCGATTACGATCTGATTCGGTCCCATCCCAAGATATTTGTGGGCTATTCGGACATCACCGCTTTGCATCAGGCTTTTTACACGCAGGCCGGACTGGTGTCGTTTCACGGACCAGTAGGAAGTTCAGATTTTACTCCCTATTCCCTGGAGTCCATCCGGGCTGCATTGTTTGGAGAGCATTATCAATATACCGTATCTCCGGCTGAACAGGCTATGGAAGGGGAGGAGGTCTTTCAAATTTTGCATTCAGGGCGTGCTACCGGACCGCTCCTCGGAGGGAATCTGACCCTGTTAACAGCCATGTGTGGTACGGCTTACCTCCCGGATTTGACAGGGAAAATCGTCTTTATTGAAGACATAGGTGAGGACTCTTATCGCATCGATCGTATGCTGGTTCAGCTTATCGAAGCTGCTCATCTCAAACAAGCTGCCGGTTTGATTTTTGGAAATTTCACCAATTGCAATCCAGAAGAAGGTTCCACAGACCAGACCGTACAGGAAGTGATACACCATCATTTCAGCGCGTTGGACATACCAGTGGTGACCGGTTATTCCATTGGACACATTTCTCAGAACGCTACGCTGGCTGTGGGAATGATGGTCGAACTGGATGGGGATAGCGGAACGATCCGGTTCAGCGAACGTGGATAGTACATTTTTAAATCAAGCCGTTTCAGGTTCTGATATCGACAATAGGTATTGGATTCAGGAATACGAACCTGATGAAATTATGGTGGAGCCTGATCTTTCCGGGACGGGTCGATGTCCAGATCTTTCAACAGGGCGGGGACTGGAAACAACCGTGTTCGGGTAGGTGTACTATACCAAAATCACTGTTTTTGGGGTTATGTATATCGGATAGTCAGAAACCTGACGTTTCGGATAAACTCCAGGGATCATCAAAATCAGAGTATATGAGAACTATCTGGAAAGGGGGCATTCAATTTGGATTGGTTTACATTCCGATCAAGTTGTTTTCGGGCGTTACTTCGCATAACATCGATCTGGATATGCTCCGGGAAAGTGACCGTTGTCCCATAAAATATTTGCGGGTCTGTGAAAAAGACGGGAAAGAAGTACCCTGGGAAGACATCGTAAAAGGCTATAAGAAGGACGACCATTACGTGGTCCTGAATGACGAGGATTTTGAACGGGCAGCGGTAAAAAACACCAAAACACTGGAGATTTTTCAATTCGTAAAAGTGGAAGAGGTATCACCGAGGTACTTCAAAAAAACCTATCTCATCGAGCCGGAGAAGGCTGCCGGAAAAACCTTCAACTTATTGAGAAAATCCCTCGAAAAATCGGGATACGCCGGACTTTGCAGATTTGTCCTGCGAAACAGGGAGAAAATCGGGCTATTGAAGTCGGCCGAAGATCACATCTATTTGTTGGAACTGTATTGGCATGAAGATCTGCGTCCATTGAGTGATACCAAAGCACCCAAATCCAGGGTCAGCAAAAAAGAATTGGAGTTGGCTGATACACTGATCAGTCAGATGAAGGGGGAGTTCAAACCAGAAACGTATAAAGATGTATACCAGGAACGCCTGCTCAAAATAATCAAAAGCCGGGGGAAAGGTCAAAAACCCAAATCCAAAGCCGCGGAAGAGGAGCTAGATATGACAGAAGCGGACGATTTGCTGGAACAACTGAAAGCATCGCTGGCTGGTCTGCAGGAGGAGGAAGTGGATGCCTAAACTTGGTGATTATAACAAAAAAAGGAATTTTGACCATTCGCCCGAACCGGCCGGAAACCTGGAAAAATCGGGGCTGCGACGATTCTGTGTGCAGAAGCATGACGCCCAACGTTTGCACTACGACTTCAGAATAGAGTCCGATGGAGTATTGTTGAGCTGGGCCGTGCCCAAAGGCCCAAGTGCAGATCCTGCAGTAAAGCGACTGGCCATCCAGACAGAAGACCATCCCGTGTCCTATTTGACTTTTGAAGGAACTATTCCCGATGGGAATTATGGAGCCGGATCGGTGATTTTGTGGGATCTTGGTACATATGGTCCACCCCCGGACAAGCAGGAGCATGATGTCGAAACCATGATTCAGCGGCAATACCAGGATGGAAAGATCCATATATTTCTGGAAGGCCGAAAATTGAAGGGAGAATATACACTGGTGCGGACAGGTAGGGAAAAAAACCACTGGCTTTTGATAAAAGTTAAGGACCGGTACGCTGGTAGAAACGATTTCCCGGAACATTCCATACTGAGTGGCAGACTGGTTACAGAAGTGGAAGAAGACAATAATGCGTTGGCCCGGGCGGTACAGAAGGGACGTCCGGCACCATTTCCTGATTATTTTACACCCATGCTGGCCACCCAGGCCTCCGGTGCATTTTCCGACCAAAACTGGATTTTTGAGGTGAAGTATGACGGCTATCGTTGCCTTATCTTTAAAAAACTTGATACGGTGGAAATCCTTAGCCGGAACGGTCAATCCCTGAATGCGAAATTTCCGGAATTGGTAGATGCTGCTGAAAATCTACCTTCGGGATGTGTAATGGATGGGGAGATCATCGTGCCTGATAAATCCGGTGGCGGGGATTTTGCCAAACTGCAGAAATACTTTCGGGATGGTCAAAAATACCCGCTTCGACTCATCCTTTTTGATCTGCTTTACCTTGCAGGACGAGATCTGACGGCTGTTCCTCTGGATGTCAGGAAAGGAGCGTTGCAACTGGTTCTCGATTCGATGGAAGATAAGCGAATCGTATATAGTCATCATATAAAGAGGAGGGGTGAAGATTATTGGAAAGCTTCTCAAAAACTGGGATTGGAAGGAGTGATGGGTAAAAGAAAAAACAGCCTGTACCACAAAAATAGCAGGAGCAGGGACTGGGTGAAAATTAAAAACGTAAATATGGATGATTTTGTAGTTGTTGGCCTGACCCCTTCTCCTTCTGCCAGAGCATTCGGCGCCATCCTCCTGGCCCGGCCAGTGGGACCGGATGAATTTGAATTTGCGGGTAAGGTAGGGACGGGGTTCACGGAAAAAGATATGAGGCAAATTTTGAATATCCTGAAGAAGAAAAAGGTGAAGGAAGGTGTCGTGGAGGCTGGAGAGGAAGTCCTTTTTTATACGGAACCTTATTACTACGTTCAGGTGAAATTTAAGGAAGTCACTGAAGGGGGCAAGCTCCGTCATCCTTCATTCGTGGGTTTGCGCGAGGATAAGTTTTATAGATCTGAAGATCAGAAGCACTCCGTGGCCAGTCAATCTCCTTCCGTTGAAAAAGACACGATTGAGGTGCCCCGGGGTGTGAAACTTACCAATACGGACAAAATGTTTTTTCCGGAGGAAAATGTGACAAAAGGGGACGTGATAGCCTATTACAATCAAATGGTTGAATGGATTCTGCCCCATCTAATGCATCGGCCTCTGACGCTTAAACGCAATCCCAATGGAATAAAGGACAAAGGGTTTTATCAAAAAGACGTGAAGGATGATTTGCCGGCCTATGTACATACGGTACAAATTTCCTCGAAAAGTTCGGAAAAGGATTTCCTGACCTATGCCGTTTGCAACAATCACAAATCCCTGATATTTCTGGTAAATTACGGCTGTGTGGAGATGCATTGCTGGAATAGCCGGGAGGATAAACTGGACCGACCGGATCATTTGGTATTTGATATCGATCCGCCAGGTAATGATTTCGGAATGGCGAAGGATGGGGCCTTACATTTGATCGGGATTCTGGATCAGTTGGAGGTGGCGTACGGAATCAAAACATCGGGCGGGGATGGCATACATTTGTACGTCCCCATTCAGCGTAAATACAGCCATACACAGGCGAAAGACATGACCCATCTGATTGCCCGGAGATGGTTAAAGAAAATGGGCAAAAAGGGATCACTGGAGCGCACACCATCCAGGCGAAAGAATCAGGTATATATGGATTACCTACAGAATGGCCGGGGCAAGACCATGGCTTGTCCCTACTCCCTGCGGGTACGTTCCGGTGTGCCGGTTTCCATGCCGGTGAGCCTGTCGGAGTTGGAATCTCTCACATCACCGGCTGAATTCAATATATCCTCTGTTCTGACCATGATGGGAGACCGAAAGGATCCCTGGAATGGGCTTTATGACCAGCGAATGAAGCTGGAAGAAATCGTTGAAAAACTTGAATCAATATCTTAACGGTCCAATCATAGGATTGGTCATTCTTTGGCCAACCGGATATTGGCGAAGTAATATTCGATTTCCATCGGGGGATTCCAATTGCTGATGCCAGGCTCTCCGCCTATATTGAGCACAATTACACGGGTGTGCTTGTCAAGCGCAGAGGACAAATCCAGTGAAATTTCCTGCCATTTTTCCAGTTGGTTATCCGGAATGGTGAAGGAAGGAAAATCCCAATACTGTTGTCCGAATTCACTGTTACCTGCGAATGACCACATCCGATTCATAAACCGGGGCCAGAGTTTTTGGAAGGGTGTATATTCACCCGTGTATACTGATTTTCCCGGTGCATATACATCTGCCTTCAAATATTTATATTCCTCTACATTAAATTGGTATTCTTTGGGTAGGGCAAATACAAAGGAAGCACTGCGGGCTTTGGGCACCGTCTTGTAAATATTTTTCAATTCAATATCTCCGACTGGTGCGTCGGTGGCTGGATAAGTGATTTCCATATTCCAGTTTCGATCCTGCACATTGCCATCCAGGTGAAACTGATTATCGATCAATACCTCATCCGGATTTTGGACCAGTTCGACCACACCGTCAGCTATGTATGGTTGTAAAAAGTCATCCAGACCCATAGAGTGGGGCCGGTAGATCACTTTTTCAAGGATATTGGCTTCCAGTAGGTCTTTCAGTGATTGGTAACTATTTTCCTGAAGATCCCCTGCTCTTTTGAGAAATGGTGCAAATTGACCACCACCGACGATATCCACAACATCATTGCGGTCATAAGTGAGCGTGGGAATATTGAACAGGTCACCCCCGGTGAGATCAAGAACTTTGAGATTGGGGAAATAAAAAATATCCTGAAGTGAATTGGCATGGACCGGATATGTCAATTGGGTCACATCTGAAACTCCCTGTGCGGTGAAGACGGTCACCCCATTTGCTGCGAGTATATCTTTTTCAGCTGGGGTAAACGGAGTGCTTTCAGTGGGGATATTGATTGTGATTTGGTCTGTAATAGTGACCGTATCGAGGATTTCGACCTGGTTGACTTTAGGAACGACATGGTATTTGACATCGATAGTTGTCGGTTCGCCAGAGGCTACATTGCCGATGAAAAATCTTGGTTTGTCACCCACAACTCCCGACCTCAGTACGCCGTCTTTGTCGGTGTAACTGAATTCCATCCCGGTATAGGTCATCAATACGGACGAAATGCCGGTAGGCCATTCCACTACTGCCGCGGAAGGTGATGCCAGGATCCTGGGCGGAGAAACGGCCAGACTGTTGAGTCCTTCCTGGGTAAAAGGAATCAGTGCTATTTCCTGTGGAACAGATTCGTTGCCAAATTCGTCGATCGTAAACACCTTGAACCGGTACAGTTTTGATTGGTCCAGGCCTGTGATGTTGACATAGGATACCAGTGATTCTATTTCTATGACCTCTTCGTCGTACTCGATTCTGGTGGTCCTGGCTTTCCCGAGATTAATTTCACTACTGGGAATCCGACCCGCTTTGAGAAGGTCGATTTCGACCCGTTCATAACCGATGTGGCCGATAATGGTATCATATTTTGCAGGATAGACAATTTCACCTTCAAATTGGGCTTGCTTGTCGTATATGTCATCACAGGCTGCGATCAATAGCGAATAGACGAAAAGTAAAAGTATTATGTTCTTCATAAGTTATAATCTTGTCTTGTTGAATGATGGCAAATGTTTACTGGACCTTTTGACCGTAGAGCGTTATTTCTGACAGGCAATTGGCGTCATCCCTGGTATAATTAGCCGAAAATCCTTTCACAGCCCGATACCTGAAATACCGCGTCGGTTTTGTAAATTGGGGTTCATCCGGGAACATATACGCTTCGTCTCCGGCTTCCCCTTTTTTGACAAATTCCAATTCACTCAGACCCACAGGGACCGGAATGGTGTGTTCGGAGATATATTCCCATTCTTCGGTATCATCATTCCAAATATACATTTCATAGATTCCGACATTTTCATATCGATAGTATTGACCACGATTTACGTTGTTGATTCCGCCCGAGTGCCTCTGAGTGGTTACTATTCGGCTCAGCTTGTAGTGGGCACCGAGATCGATAATGACATTCCATGGCATATTTCCATCCGCAGAATTGCCTGTTCTTCCCCGGCTGTGGGTATGCATAAAATTCAGATTATCGCCCCGGTCAATAATGTCGTCTATCAGATAGCGGAGCCGGCCTTCCAGTCCATCTCCAAATCCCTGAGGCACCCCACCCATGCTGTCATTAGCTGCCGGTAGAAACCATTGATCTTTTGGGATTTTAACATCCGTTAACAAAGAGATTTCACCCAGATCAATTGGTTCGGTGGTGTTGTCGTAAATGTCGGAGATCCGGATTTTGACATTGACCGGTTCACCGGATGATAACTTCAGATTTTGCACAAATCTCCGGTCTTGCGGTAAATTTGAAGAGAATACAGAGGTGAATTCTTTTTGCTCGCCGTTTTGTGAATAGCTGAAATCCACGTATACATTGATACTCTGTTCCAGTTCGTTTACCCAGTCAACAAAAAACGAATTGAAAGCAGGTTTGATCTCGATCGATTTGGCAACCCTTGAAATGGCTGGTTCGAGTGGAGTTACATTTACTACCACCGGCGTAGATTTGTTCCCGGCCCGGTCCACTGCCACTACATTTACTGTATGTTCAGTAATGTCTCCAAAACCATAGACATCCAGGGAATCCACAAAGTAAGAGGCAGAAAAGGAATACCTTTTGTCGTTGTTGTTGGTATATGATGCCTCTATGTGAAGCAGATCTTCGTCATTGGGGAGATTGTAAAATAGCCGTGCTCCTCCGAAAAGTGGTTCATAGGAGACATCTGTAGGTGGACTTGGTGGCGTGGTATCGTCTGATCTGGCTCTGCCCAGATCTTCGTCTTCGCAGGCCATAGTACTGAAAATCATAAGGACGATGAAGTATAAAACCCTCACGGAAGAGCCGTATATCGTTTTTATCTGATTTTGGTTATTTTTCATGTTTGTTGTATTGCACATTACAAAAGATTTTTTTATTACCATCCCGGGTTCTGGACGAGGTTGGAATTGGTGTTCAGTTCATTCAGGTCGATCGGCCACAGACAATCAGTGATCGAAAACCGACGAATTTGTTTCACTTCCAGATTGAAGAATTCAGTGCCGGTTTCACCGGTATGCGTCCAGCCCCAGACCGGACTGGAGAATTCATTTACGGCTCTCTTGGTACGGATCATATCCCAGAACCTGGCCCCCTCAAACGCCAATTCGATTCCTCTTTCGCGCAGGATAATATCACGCATGCCTTCTTTGGTCTTATGTTTGTTCAGGGTATTTACAATTTCGGGATTGGACCAGACGACTTCCACATCGGGAATTCCGGCTCTTCTGCGAACCTGGTTTATGGCATCGTAAACTTCCTGTGTGGGTGCAGAATTGTATTCATTGAGTGCTTCGGCCTTCAGGAGGAGTAAATCTGCGTACCGCATGATGGGATATGGATATTTGATCGTCCGCTGCCAGGCACCTGATTTTGATTCCGGGTGCACCAGTTTTTTGACTCCAATTCCTGTTTCCAGGAAATCGGTGGAATGCTGGGATGAATTGTATCCTCCATCGCCACCAGCATACATGGAAGTATTGATTCGCACTCCATGAGTTCTCCAGTATCCACCGGTAATTCCGAGATTGGCATAAAATCTCGGTTCCCGGTTCAAATATATATTGACCGTTTCAGCACCCGGTTGCATGATGCCCCTCAATTCATCGTATTCTTCATCCAGGTCCCCGGGTGTGGTTTTCAACTCCCATTTGTTGTCCAGATCAAAGGTTTTATCTTCTTCGATCGGTACCCCATTTTCAGTGTAATACCTTTCCACCATACGGTAGGTGGCGGCCATCCACTGCCAGGAAAAGCCTGCCGTGTTGGTTACACCTCCACCATATCCCTCAGGGAGTCTTATATTGGACGAATGTGCCAGCTCACCCTGACTATATATATCAATGTTGGAATAGCCCCAGATCAGTTCCTTGTTCCATGGTTCCACGACCACCATACGCAGGTCGTAAAGATTCTGTAATT
Organism: uncultured Saprospiraceae bacterium; assembly: GCA_965652315.1. Classification (GTDB taxonomy): domain Bacteria; phylum Bacteroidota; class Bacteroidia; order Chitinophagales; family Saprospiraceae; genus Membranihabitans. The sequence continues at coordinate 12,085 of CBFGVZ010000079.1, forward strand.
CATCGGTGTTCCGCGCATAATCCTCCCGGTCAAAAATATAGGGTTGTTTGTTGTATGTAAACAATTCTACCCCATTCTGCTGGCAGGCTTGCAGCGCCTCATCGATTGCATCGATGGCATCTTTCCATTTCTCATTATCGTATTCCAGGGGGAAAAACGGTTCCCCTTCCTGATTGAAGAAGTCGCCAAAGTATTCGTTGTTACCGTTGAAAAACGGACTGGCCCTGAATACGAGAACACGGGCTTTTATGGCTTTTGCGATCACCTGATCCACCTGTCCGTAAACGGTCGAAGCGGCACGTTCCTGGAGATCGGGTATGGCTTCGTCCATAAGTTTGATGATGTAATCAAAACACTCTTCTACGGTCGATCGGGATAAAAAGAGTTGTTCCTGTGTAGCATCTGCCTGGATCAGTTCGTCAGATATGATAATCGGTCCGTACCGCTGAACCAGCAGAAAACTGTAGTAAGCTTTCAGAAATTTGACCTGTGCTTTCCAATCCGCTTTTTCTTCATCACTCATATCGGGAACGGCGTCGATGTTTTCCAGGAAAACATTCGTCTGACGGATCCCTTCATACAGGGGTTGGCCAGCATTGGTTCCGGACCAGCAACCCAATATAGGATTCGACACCGATTGGACTCCGCGCATCAGTCTAATCCCTCGCAGGTGGTTCGTGTTTTCGTTGAGGTCCAGCCGCCCCAGCCATTCGTCTCCGGCTGTCCACATCGAGGTATGCGTTTCATCAATCTGGGGCAGATAACTATATGATTTTGCCAGGGCATCCCAGGCTTCTTCTTTTTGTTTGAAAAGATCTTCAATCGTCAATGTATTGTCCGGTACCACATCCAGATAGTCTGTGCATGATGTGAGAAATAACAGAAGTACACCAACTGGTAAATATTTTGTACTTAGTTTCATCTGATTTTATATTTTAAAATTAGAATGAGATTTGTATGCCTAAATTAAAGCGCTTATTCGGGGGATACTTCAAACCTTCACTACCCATTTCGGGGTCCCACAAGTCAAATTTGCTCAAGACGAATAGATTTTCGAAATTGAGATAAATCCTACTGTTTTGCATCCCAATACTACTCAGTGTGCCATCGGGAAGGTTGTACCCCACTTCGACGCTTTTGAGCCGGATAAATGAGCCATCCCGCAACCACCAGGTGGATCTTTGCGTGTTGTTGGCCAGAGGATCCACGGACAATCTTGGCCAAAAAGCATGAACATCCGGGTTGGTTTCGCTCCAGTAATCTTCTGCAATGATCGATAGGGCATTTCTTCGACCGGCAAACGGCGCAATACCGTGATCGTTGGTTCCAGGATTGATAAAAAGTGCGACTCGTGAATTACCCTGAAAAAAGAAGGACATGTCAAGATTCTTAAAACCACCGGAAAGTCCGAATCCATATTGTATCTCCGGAATGGTGGGATGACCGATAGGCACCCGATCATTGTTGTTCACCACTCCATCTCCGTTAACATCTTTATATTTAATATCACCAGCCTGATAGGTGCCAAAATCCTGGTGGGGGGAATTTTCGATTTCAGCTTCATCCACGAACAACCTTTCCGCTATCAAGCCCCATTGCTGATTGATGGAGTGTCCTTTCTGGGACAAATACTGGTCAGGATAATTTTTTTCATCTAATTCTACGTATTCATTCGTGGCGAATGTAAAATTACCACGTGCCGCCAGCCAGAAATTGTTTCTGAAAAATTTCTGATAATCCAGGGAGCCTTCATGTCCCCAGGATAATACCCGGCCGACGTTTCCATTGATGGAAGCTTCCAGCCCGACTGAGGACGGAAAATTCTGCCTGAGTAGATAGATATTTCGTCGGTCATCCCGGAAAATATCCCATTGTACCTGTAAAGCTTCATTCAGAAAACTGGCTTCGATACCAAAATTTAGTTTCGTGGAGGTTTCCCAGGTGATATCCGGGTTGGCATACCGGTTGATGTTGTAACCTTCGTAGGCATTGGTGAATGTCGATCCCCAGCGGTATGATCCACCCCCTTTGGATATATCAGACAGATAGAAAAATCGATCCTGCCTTTCTGCGATGGCATCATTACCTACCGTACCATAAGTAGCCTTCAGTTTTAGCAAATTGATGGTTTCCTTCAACGGACTCCAAAACTCCTCGTTGGATAAAATCCAGCCACCTCCTATCGAAGGGAAGAATCCAAAACGCTTGCTGCCTCCAAATTTTTCCGAGCCATTGTAACCGTAAGCAAATTCTAAAAAATATCTTTTGTCAAAATCATATGCCACACGACCAGAAACGCCCATATTTCTTTCAGGAAGGGTCTCGTAAATGGAGGTACTGTTACCTGCCGTCAACAGATATTCTTCAAATGTGCCCACCGTCATAATACCAATGGTGTGATTTCCAAAAGTCCGATCCCAGTTGGCCCTGCCTTCAAAGTAAAAATGTGCACTGGCATCCCGGTGTGGTATCACATCTCCCAAATAGGACTGACCACTGGTGGGGTTGAGGGCAAAAAGCTTGTATTCCCCCGAAATCTGGTCGTATGATTCAAGGTCGTAGTAAAATGGATCATAAACCCTTAAACTGGTGTATTCACTCCAGGTATTGAGCGATCCTTTCAACTGGAGGGCCAATCCTTCGGTTATGAAATCCAGGTCTTGCGATAATGTGGCCATTCCGGTGATGGAACTGGTACTCTGATCTTCATACCCTCGAACCATCTGGGCATATGGATTGTTTTTCAGACTACCCGATACGAATGTATTCCCAAATAAAATATGGTCCGTGAACCGGTTGAGTGAATCTGGCTCATAAACCGCCGGAAAGTCAACAGGGTTGGCATTCATGAGAGAGTTGAATATTAATGTGGTTGCGGAATAATTCCTGTCAAGGGACGCAGGTCCGTTGTAACGCTCAAAACGCCCTTGTAATCTTACATCCAATTTGGTATACGGAGTTATTTTGAAAACCACATTATTCCTCAACTGGACCCTGTTGATATTGATATTATTGTTGAAATTGTTTCTTTGATCGACCTTGAGGAGTCCGGTTTCATTTTCTACCGAACCGGCCACGAAATAGGTAGCTACTTTCCCTCCGCCGGATACATTGAAATTACCTTTTTTATTGTTTGTATAGGATTTGAATAATTCGCTGTACCAATCAATGTTGGGAAATATCTGAGGGTTCAATCCATCTGCTGTGGACTGGATCTTTTGTTCGCTGTAAAACGTTCCGAGAACCGGATTCCTGGATACACGGGCCTCATTGTAAAGCC
>CBFGVZ010000080.1:0-15132 GCA_965652315.1 uncultured Saprospiraceae bacterium
AATTTGAAACACGGCCATGTTAATTTTAAGTAAGTATAATTTTGTAGAGCCTTGGATGTATTTCTAAGGCTCTTTTTTATGCATAGGCTCCCGCGTGGTCAGGTATTTAGCCAGGCGGTATTTATCCTCATCATAATCCTCGAGAAATTTATTCTTCTTGATAGCCAGGTCTTTATCCAGTAATAGACCGATCGGCTGCAGCAATTCAATATGATCAAACAGGATTTTAATAATCGCTATAACCGGTAATGCGATAATAAGCCCGGATATTCCCCAGATCAAACCTCCGGCAACCATGGCTACTATGGACACAAAGGGATTCAATTGCATCGTTCCACCAACTATTTTGGGCGTAATGATATTGCCTTCCAGTTGCTGGACGATCTGATACATGATCACCACACCGATCGGTGCCCATAGAGAATCTTCGGTGGCAAAAGCATAAATAAAAGGAAAAGTTCCCCCGAGGGTTGTTCCAATGTAAGGGATGATAGTCAGGACGGCTGCCAGCGTACCCCACAGGATCGGAAAACCGATACCCAGAATCCACAACCCCAGGCTGTTGAGCACGGCCAGAATCAACATCACAAGCAAACGCCCCAGGAAATATTGCTGGCTGACCTTGCTGATCGAATTCAGTACTTCAAATATATCCTGACGGTCATGTCGTGGAAACTGGCTAATGATAAAATTGCGAAAAGCATCTTTGTAGAGGAGTATAAAAAACATGTACACTATGCAGATCAGGCTTTGAATCAGGAAGGTGGATGAAGAAGATAAGCCAGTGGACAGATAGGTCGAAGGTAACTCAACCAACAGTTCCACCTGGGAATTGATCCAATCCCGTACGACCTCAGTTTCCAGATCAAATTTATCAGCAATAAAATAATTAATCTTGTTAATCCCGTTGCTCATGGTTTGCCGAATCTCAGAAAGTTCAGAAAACACAGCGTAGATTTGGACGGAAAAGAAATACATTACACCTCCCAGGGCACAAATGATTATCAAAAATGAAAGGACAATGGACAACCAATCCACCCGGATCAGTCGGTAGAAAAAATTGTACATCGGAAGGAGTAGAATGGACAGAAATACCGCAAAGACCACTGGAGCCAGGAATGTATGACCACTTATTATCAGAAAACCGACCAGTACAGTGGACAGCAGGATATTGGTGATTTTATTCCAATTGAGTACGGATTTGCCCATGAATCATTATTGTTTGAATGATGGCAGATACCTGCCCTCTAAAGTAATAAAACGATTCAGAAACCGCATAGGTATCAGCTGATTTGATACTTTATTATAATATCTTACAGGAATATTGGGCATATGGGCGCATCAGTATTGATTCTGAAGATATTTTTACCATCAGGATACCCGGTAACTAATGACATACGCCAGGAACAACAGGAGCAGCACAATAATCATCCAAAAGCGGGTATCATCCAATACTGAATTATTCTCTTCGGACTTCATTCATATTATCTTTCCTTCATTACCTTCAAAAAGAATGCCATATAGGAAAAAATTAATATGAAGGTGTGCATGCACTGGTTGTAGACTACTGGTCATTAACTGGTTGCTGGAACTTATCAGTTATAGGCTGTGGATGTGCCAGGTATTTTAGATGCACTTTCTCAATAACTCATGCATTCATTAATTCTGTTACGGGGATACACCGGACGTATTCACGTGGTTTACGTCTCACGATACCCCTATTCTGGTACCTAAATATGTATCGCCACATTCTCCCATGCAGCCAGCGCCGCCTCTTTCACCGCCTCGGTAAAGGTAGGATGGGCATGAGACATCCGGCCTATATCTTCAGCTGATGCCCGGAATTCCATGGCAGTCACTGCTTCTGCGATAATGTCTGCCGCGCGAGCACCTACCATATGGATACCCAGAACTTCATCCGTGGATTTATCCGCCAGAATCTTGACCATTCCCTCCGGATCCATACTTGCCCGGGCCCTGCCCAGTGCCTTGAATGGAAATTTGCCCGTTTTGAATTCCCGACCCATGGATTTCAACTGGTCTTCCGTATATCCAGAACCCGCGGCCTCTGGCCAGGTATATACCACTGAGGGAATGAGATGATACGGAATATGTGGCTTTTGACCGGCGAGGGATTCCACGACAAAGACACCTTCATCGCTAGCCTTGTGAGCCAGCATAGCTCCGCCTATGACATCACCGATGGCGTAAACCCCTGCCTGGCTGGTTTGCAAGTGTTCATCGACTTTTACGAAACCTCGTTCATCCAATTCCACCTCGACATTTTCCAGCCCCAGATCATGGGTAAATGGCCTGCGACCGATGGATATCAATGCATAATCATACCGGTCTTTTATGACTTCACCCCCATCCCGCGGTTCGAATGAAACCGTCGCGCTTTTGGCATTAGCCTTCACTTCCGTAACCTGGTGTTTGAGAAAAAATTCTATGCCCTGTTTCTTAAGGGATCGCTGCAACTCCTTACTCACATCTTTATCCATTCCCGGGACGATCCGATCCATATATTCTACTACTTTCACTTTAGTTCCCAGCCGGTTGAATACGGATCCGAGCTCCAGACCGATAACCCCACCGCCGACCACCAGCATGGTTCCGGGTACCTCCCGCAAATTAAGAGCCTCCGTGGAAGTAATCACTCGTTTTTTATCGTAATTAAAACTATCGGGCACCGCAGGTTTGGAGCCTGTGGCAATAATCACCTTACCCGCTTCCACCGTCTTTTTCTCACCTTCATTGAGATCTACTTCAATGTGATGCGCATCTTTAAAACGCCCATGGCCATAAATGACATCGATTTTGTTTTTTTTCATCAGATAGGCTACACCGTCACATGTCTGTGCGACTACCTGGCTTTTCCGGTCGATCATCTGATCCATATTCACCTGCAGGCCGGAAATACCAATTCCATGTTGTTCAAAGTCATGGCGAGCCTTGTAAAAATGTTCCGAGGAATCAAGCAAAGCTTTGGAAGGAATACAGCCCACGTTGAGACAGGTTCCTCCCAGTGTATCGTATCGTTCGATCAGAACGGTTTTCATTCCCAATTGGGCTGCCCGGATCGCTGCTACATACCCTCCCGGGCCTGATCCAATAATGGCGAGATCATATTGCATAATTATGATAATTTTATTTTGATGAAGTCATATATCAGGTATACTATTTGGACTTTGAGCCTCTATCTTTTCGAGGTCCGGACCTTCGTTTACTACCTCCTTTTCTTCCTTTTTTATTTCCGCCCTTACGATTTTTGTTTCTATACTTCCTCTTTCCTGGTTTTTCGTCCGGCAATTCGATTACGCCAGTCAGATCCTTTTCAAACTGATGTTCTTCCTGGTCAAAGGTCAGGTCCTGAAATTGTTCTTTCACTTCAAATTCATCGGGCAACTCACTGCGCTTGTTGGCCTCATAAATATTGGCCACTGCCACCGGGTCCATCATGATGACCGTATACCGGCCGGACTGCTCTTTGTAACCGTAATACATTACCCGTTTGAAAATGTCGGTTTTGATCAATTCCGCCTTCCCCTGTTTGGTCCGGAGAAAGCGCGCATGTGTGGGGTATTTTTTGAGGGCTTCGATATACATATCGAGTTCGTAATTCAGGCAGCATTTCAAACGTCCACACTGGCCGGTCAATTTCGACTGATTCAGTGCCAGGTTTTGATACCGGGCTGCTGATGTGGTCACTGAGGAAAAATTGGTCAGCCAGGTGGAGCAGCACAATTCCCGGCCACAGGACCCGATTCCACCGATCAGAGCAGACTCTTGTCGCGATCCGATCTGCCGCATTTCCACTTTGATGTGAAATTCCCGGGCATACTGTTTGATCAGCTCCCGAAAATCCACGCGTCCATTGGCGATAAAATAAAATATAGCCTTTTTCATATCCGCCTGGTATTCCACATCCGATATTTTCATATCCAAACCCAGCGAGCGGGCGATGGCCCGGGCCCGGACCATGGTTCTGTTTTCCAGATCACGTGCATGGCTCAGACTTTCAAGATCCCGGTCGGTGGCCGGGCGGATAACCCGGTAGAATTTGTTATCAGGAGATACTTTTTTCTTTTTCATCTGTAGTCGAACCAGCTCACCGGACAAGGTTATCCGACCCACATTATAACCTGCACCGGCATCTACCGTGACCATATCGCCAGTCTGCGCCGGTACCCGGGCAGGTTTGTGATAAAAATATTTATGATTTCCATTTTTGAAACTTACCTCTACCAGGTCAAATCCATCATTGTCCCTGATATCGTATGATGTCAGCCAGTCAAATGTATTGAGTTTATTGCATCCATCAGTCCCGCAGGTCCCGTTATTCTGGCAACCCTTTGGTTGTCCGCCTCCACTGCCGCATGATTCACATCCCATAATATATGTCGAGTTAATTGTTGTCAAATAAACGTTTGTAATCCAATATGTTTTTCGACGACAGTATTTTTACATTTGCATTTTGCCCCAGCGCCCGACTGTAATGGTCCAGGTTGGTTACCAGACCCGCTACCTCATAATACGGGATCTTCTCCATCAACCACACCGCAGCTTTTTGTTCCGCAGGCAATAATCTTTTTTTATAATTCCCCTGAACCAGCCCAGCCAGGCTCTCCCGGATAAAATGCAATTGATACTGAATGAAATACCGGTATTCCCGCTGTGTCATATTCGAAACACTTTCTGCCCAGTTTAATAGCTGCAGCCCATTCCGGCTGTATGCTGCTTTGAGCATATTTAAGAGCGATTCCGAAAATTTGCGTTCCCGGCCTTCAAGTATGGCCTTAAGTTCCACAATATGGCCATCCGCCAGATACAGGGCTTCGCTGATTTCTTCGGCACTGCCCAGATTTTCGGTCCGGGCATAGGCAGCCAGCATCTGATCATCCGGTCGTCGAATGTCGAGTTGCTGCACCCTTGATATGATCGTAGGCAACAACTCCTGCTTATTGTGAGTCACCAGAATAAAATACGTCTGATCGGTCGGCTCCTCCAGGATTTTGAGAAAACGATTGCTCTCGTTTCCCAGAAATTCCACCCCCCATATAAAAAACACCTTTTTTCCACCTTCATAAGGCTTCAGTCGGTATGAATGCATCACCGCTTCGGTTTGCTTCCGGTTGATATTGGGGTTCTTGCCAGCCTCCATGAAATGAGACCAATCCTCAAAGGTGAAAAAATCCCGATCTGCTGTGAACGTCCGCCATTGTTCGATCACATCCCCTGAACTCTGCTGGGCATCGAAGGTAGGTACTACAAGATTCACGTCTGGGTGCATCCATTTCTGTACGCGTTTGCATTGCCGGCACTCCCTGCACGGACCTTCTGGCTGAAGATTATCACACATTAGGCAATACAGCATGTAAAACGCTTCCAGCAGCGCATTCCCCCCCTCTTTTCCAGAAAAAAGGGTCGCATGGGGCAGACGGCCGGCAACGATCATTTCCCGGACTTTTTGCCGGGTGTGTGTATCTTGTATAGGTGTTCCGATATTCAGCTCAGATGTATTTTATTGATGAATCAAAGCATAATAAAGGTAAAACTTTTTTTCAAGGTATTTCTTACCTACTTACAACAGCTACCTGTATTTTTGTCAAAAATAAGGACTTTCAATGAGAATTGCCGTAATCCGCAAAGGTCATTTCAACGCAGCACACCGACTTCACGTCCGGAGTTGGAGCGAGGAAAAAAACATGGAAGTATTCGGAAAATGCGCCAATTCCCACTTTCATGGCCACAATTATGAGTTCGAAGTAAAGGTCACCGGTGAGATTGACCCGGTCACGGGTATGCTTATCAATCTGAAAGACCTGAAAGAGATCATTCGCGAACACATCGAAGATTATTTTGATCACCGCAACCTCAACGTAGAGATCGAAGAGTTCGAACACATCCCACCTACCACCGAAAACCTGTGTTATATCATCCACCAACGTCTGAGCAAAGTCCTGGATGAAAAATACGACATCCATATCCGTCTGTCAGAGACACCGCGGAATTTTGCGGAATATCCGGTGTGAATATTTAACCTGTATTATGCATGGTATTTGCTTTTTATAGATGCGAAGCCTGACCGGATGTAATCGAAGGCCAAAGATGCTCAAGCCTTCTTTGATGAGGGAAACTAAATGTCCCATTTAGGGTGGGTAGGCGTCGACATAGTGAGCTATTTCAAGGAGTCCTCAATTTAGGAACCATATTAGATTGTGATTCACAATAATGTAACTTATTCAGACTGTGGTGAATAATTCGGTTTAATCAATATCATGACTACCTTTTTCGTTTGACCACCCGGTCCAGTATACCAACATAGGTGAGATAAAGGATGGCCAATCCGGCGAACAGCAAATTGATTCCGATATGCTGGAAGTAGAGGACGAGATAGATGATGATGGCATTGAAGACTGTGAGTACGACCGTCGCTTCCATATGGGACAGACCCGAATCGATCGTGAGGTGATGGATATGATTGCGTTCGGCGGCAAATGGTGACCGTCCTCTCAATATCCTTCCGGCGAACACCCGAAGGGTATCCAATACCGGCAGAGCCAGGACGCCGATCGCTACCACTGGTGCGGCTGCAACGGCATACTTGGACTCACCGTTTATGATCAGATTGATCTCGACAAATTGGATGGCCAGCACCGAACAAATCAAACCGATGAAGAGGGAGCCGGTATCGCCCATGAATATTTTTGCCGGAGTAATATTATAATACAGGAAACCCACGCAAGCTCCCGTCATACTGAAGGAGATCAGAGACAGGGCGAGTTCATCCACCAGAAAAAACCAGACCGACATAAAACCGGTGATCAGGACGGTCAGCATAGCGGTGAGGCCATTGATCCCGTCGATTAGATTGAACGCATTGATAATGAGCAGAATAGTCACCAGGGTGAGCACAATACTCAGCCAGTAATTTATCTCTCCAATCCCCAGGAATCCCTGAAAGCTTGTGATCCGGATATCTGACTGGGTGACCAGAATCAATGCAGCTACAAGCTCCCCTGCAAATTTCCGGCTCGGACTCATCGGTAATATGTCATCTTTCGCGCCGATCAGAAAAATGATGGTAAACGCCGCCAGGATGTACTGAAGATTGCCAAACAATTCGAAGGGCGTCCAAAGGACAATCGAAATCATTACTCCGGCAAATATCGCTATACCACCCAGTGAGGGCGTCTTCTCTTCATGACTACTGCGCTGGCCTGGCTCATCCATCAAATGCTTTACCCGGGCCACTTTTATTATGGAAGGAATTGCATAAAACGTCACCAGCAGAGAGGTAATAAAGCTCAATATTATATCGTACACTTCGTCTTTGTTAAATTAGTAGGTCACATCCACTCATCCTGTTGCCTTTGGAATTTGCTGGTTGTGGAGGAATACAATAAATCCGAATACAAAAAATTGACATTCCCGGATGCAAAACCTGCATTCCGAAACACTGTATCCCGTTGACGCTTCCTGGAAAAATGATCATTTGTTTTATTTCTCCAACCAATCGCTATTCTGTTCCAGGAAATCCTCCAGGCCTTTGCCGAGATTATCCAGAAATTCTTCGGTTTCATTCTGTCGATCTTTATTCCCTCCAAAAATCGACCGGAAGAACGACCGTCCGAAGCGATTGGCCACATACCGGGTAACAAGACCGGCAAATTCACTCTTCTGGCCGATGGTCATTTCAGGCCTCCACATTTCATAACACTCTTCATAGAACACCTTGAAACGATCATCGTATCGCTTCCATTCTTCTGCGTCGGGCTGGTAATCCACCGATGCAGCCTCTTTCACCAGATCCTCCATATTCTCGATCAGGTCTGCCGGTGCACTCCCGCACGGATTTACCGTACAGCTTTGCATAATAACCAGGTATCCGGCACAGAACAGCACTAAATACCAACAGCAGCGCATTTCATAAAATTTTTCATAAATGTAATCAATAAAATCTGAAATATCGCTTGTCTTTTCGGTCCAGCCTGTATTTCGGAAACTAAATTCAAATATAAGTCCATAGGTAAAATAGGGTATTGGAATTCTTTGTTAATTTTGTGACCAATATCCAGCCATGGAAGAAACACTACATATAAATGACCTAGAGCTCGGAAAATTGCCCAGGCACGTGGCAATTATCATGGATGGCAATGGCAGGTGGGCTCGTAAACACGGCAAGCACAGGGTGTTCGGACATAAGAATGGGGTCCAGTCCGTCCGCGAGGTATCGGAGGCAGCAGCGGAGATCGGCATTGAATTTTTGACGCTCTATGCTTTTTCGACCGAAAACTGGTCCAGGCCACAGCGGGAAGTCTCGGCACTGATGGGTTTGTTGGTGGAGACTATACACCGTGAAATGAATACACTGAACAAAAACAACATCCGCCTTCGGGCCATCGGCGAACTGGATCGTCTGCCCAGTAAGACCTATCAAGCCCTGCTTGAGGGTATGGACAGCACGAAAGAGAATAGCCGCATGGACCTCATTCTTGCACTCAATTACAGCAGTCACTGGGAGATTACCGAATGCACCAGGGCCATTGCCAGCGCGGTGCGGGATAATAAAATTAACCCGGAGGATATTAGTGAATCCACTATTTCTGATTACCTTGCGACCCGTTTTATGCCGGATCCGGAATTATTGATCAGAACGAGCGGTGAAAAACGATTGAGTAATTTTTTGTTGTGGCAATGTGCGTACACGGAGTTTTATTTCTCCGAAAAAATGTGGCCTGAATTTAAGAAAGCGGACTTTTTTCAGGCGATCCGGGAATACCAAAACAGAGAACGTAGATTTGGGAAAACGAGTGATCAATTGCTTTAATAAAGTGTTAATATCAACGCTCTTTGGTAAAAGGGGTAGACATGGTACGTTTTTCCATTTGAAAAGATCCAAAAGTTTATGATCATAAAAAGGATGATACCAGGAACATTTTGGTTTGGGTATGAAATATATATGCGTCATCTGGCAATTTTACTGATACTGTTTCTAGGGTTGTTCCAGACTGGTTTCGGCCAAATCGGAGGTGAAGAGCAGGAAACTCTGGAAGTAGGAGAAGTCAATATTATCGGCGCTTCACATACCGATCCCAATGCACTCAAGGTGGTATCCGGACTCAAAACGGGTAACCGACTCAACATTCCGGATGACGTCCAGGATGCTTTCAATAACCTCTGGGATCTGAACCTGTTTTCGGATATCCGCATTGTTCAGCGGGAACGTATCGACGACGTAATATTCATCGACATTTATGTAGAGGAAAGGCCCCGGTTGACCCGGTTTTATTTTACCGGTCATAAAAAATCCCGCGAAACCGACCTTACCGAAGCGGTGGAAGCTTATCTTGTAAAAGGGTCTATCGTGACCGAAAGCGATTTGAGTAAAGCAGAATCTGCGATTAAAAAATACTACCGCGAAAAAGGCTTTCTGGATGCAGAAGTGACCATCGAAGAAATTCCGGAAGAAAAACTGGAAAACGGGATCCAGATCCGAATTGAGATCGACCGCAAGGATAAAGTCAAGATCCATGATATCATTTTCACCGGCAACGAACAGGTCAAAGACCGGAAACTTCGTAAGCAAATGGATGATACCAACCGGAAAAGAAAACTTTTCGCTTCATCCAAATTCATCGAAGATAAATACGAGGACGATAAAGACAAGGTCATCGCCTATTACCAAACTCTTGGTTTTCGGGACGCCCGGATCCTGAGTGACTCCATCTGGCGCAACGAAGACGGTCGAATCATGCTCCAGATCAATCTGGAAGAAGGAGACCAGTACTATATCCGCAATATCTCCTGGAAAGGAAATACCCTATATACCGAAGACCAGTTGAAACGGGTCCTCGGAATGAAAAAAGGGGACGTGTACAATCTCGATGAACTGGAGAAAAGGCTGAGTTTCTCACTCGACGGGAATGATGTGTCTGCCCTGTATATGGACGATGGTTACCTCTTTTTCAACGCACAGCCCATCGAAGTTGCCGTGGTGGAAGATTCAGTCGATATCGAAATCCGAATTTACGAAGGTCCCCAGGCGACCATCGACCGGGTGACCATAGCGGGCAATGACCGCACGCACGAGAATGTCATCCGTCGGGAACTCGCCACCAGGCCCGGCCAGAAATTCAGCCGGTCGGACATCATCCGATCCCAACGAAAAGTCCTTGCTCTGGGATACTTCAATCAGGAAAAATTCAACATCAATACCCCGGTTAACGAACAACGAGGAACCGTGGATATCGAATACGAGGTAGAAGAACAATCCTCTGACCAACTGGAACTTTCAGCCGGTTACCAGCCGGAAAGCTTTTACAGCAGCGGTGGATTGATCGGCACGTTGGGCCTGACATTCAACAATTTTTCTCTGCGGAATATCTTTAACCGGGAAGCCTGGCACCCCTTGCCCACCGGTGACGGTCAGAAACTGAGCGTCAGAGCCCAATCCAACGGAAACTTTTACCAGTCGTTTAATTTCTCTTTCACCGAGCCCTGGATGGGCGGTAAAAAACCCAACGCCTTTACCCTGGCCGCTTATACCAATAAATTCACCAGTTATCGGAATGTATCCAACTTTGTCCACATGAGTCAGGTCACGCTGGGGCTCGGGTCTCCACTTCAATGGCCGGACAACAACTTCGTGATCAACAACACGCTGAATTATCAGCGGATCAATATTAATGATTATGCCGGTTTATTCTCACTCCCCAATGGCCGGGGTGTAAGTAGTGGGCTTTTTAATAACATTTATTTGCAATCTACCTTTGCCCGGAGCACTATATACGAGCCGATATTCCCTACAGAAGGTTCTTCCTTCAGCATTGCATTGCAACTGACTCCGCCTTATAGTTTGCTCAATAACAAATCATACGACGGCGTGTCCGTGCAGGAAAAATATCGTTGGGTGGAATACCATAAGTGGAAGATCAAAGCTGAATGGTACAAGCAGCTTTTTGGCAAATTTGTGTTGAAAGCCAGTGCTAAATTCGGTTTCCTGGGGTACTACAACGAAGCCATCGGAGACTCGCCGTTCGAGCGATTTCTGTTCGGTGCTGAGCCATTGTCCAACCAATTCCAGATTACCGGCCAGGAACAGATCAACATGCGGGGTTATGAAACTCAGAATTTTCCAGCAGTGGGCACCGGTGGATCCAGTATCTACAATAAATTTTCGCTGGAGCTACGCTACCCCTTCTCACTCAATCCAAGTTCGACCATATATGTTCTCGGATTCCTGGATGGAGGGAATGCCTTTAATAGTTTTGAGGAATACAATCCATTCAATATCAGACGTTCAACGGGATTGGGGTTGCGTGTATTCCTGCCCATGTTTGGTCTGATCGGATTTGATTATGGTATTGGTTGGGACAAGCCGGCCCTGCAAGCTACGGGTGCAAAACTGACCGAGTTCGGAAAATTCCAGGTGTTGCTTGGATTTGAGCCCGAATAAACCAGATTCACCCGGACTGCCGATCCCTTTTTTATGGTTAGGTTCCTTTCAGTCACCCATACGGAACTCCTGCGGTCCCTCTCTCGCAAAGCCAGGCCTGAGCGGATTCTGAAGCCGAATATATTTCAAATTAGCGCGGGAGAATTAAGAGACATCATTATTGCCTGGGGCACCACGGCCACGATGCGTAGGCTTATAAATCCGGTTATTCAATTCCAGATCGATCGCAACTGGTTTACTTCCAGGTGCCGGATGATCACCTCGTCACGGGGAACGAATTTCAGCCCTTCTTCATTCAGAGCTTCTGGCCGCGCAGACACCACCGTCATTTTTCCATCATCGGCAAATACTTCTACTGAGGTTCTATCGACCAGGATTTCCAGATTGATCCGTTGTCGTTCTATTTTATCCCCTTCATAAAACACACCATTGAGTTTGTTGTGATTGAAATCGTACGTGGCGATACTTTTTCCATGAAGGTGCAGATCGAAAGCCACACCTTCGACCATCTCCACCTCCAGCCGGATATGCCACAGATCACCCCGCAACTTTTGAAGTTCCTCATTAGCCTGGTCGATAGTGATATCTGTCCATTCCTGCGTGTCCATGTAGAGCGCTTTAATATTGCTGATGGGACGGGAGAACAACCGAATACCGTTGCGTGTACTCCGAAGGCTCAATTCGGTGGGAATTGTCATCATTTGGTTGAATGGCATTCCGGGATGTGAGATCTGACCCCAACCGATCTGTACTACCTGTCCCGACGAACCGGGCAGGTTATTGTAAGTCTGAGCAGCATACATAGCGCCCGCATAATACCTGTGCTTACCCGATTCTATGGTAAATTTTTCTCCGTCAAAATCACCGATAAAATAGGTGCCCGATGCACCGTACATCACCCATTTGGTGTGATTCGAATCTCCATCCACTGGCAGTCGAATCAGTTCCGGGCATTCCCAGAAACCGGTTTGATGGCTTCTGAAGGTCCATTCCTTCAGATTGTCCGAAGTATATATGGAGTGCCCGTCTTTTTCAAACAGGACCATGACCCAGCGGCCGGATTCTTCGTGCCAGAATACCCTGGGATCACGGGTATTCCCCGAATCCCATTTTTCATGACTGTCGATCAGGGGGTTCCCCTGGTATTTGGTCCAGGTGCGGCCATTGTCGTTGCTGTATGCCAGACATTGGGTTTCCCGCCCCGGAAGGTGAGCGGTATAAAATGCCACCAGCACTTTCTCATTTCCCTTTTGAAAACCAGCTGTATTTCTGTGATCCACAATCGCTGATCCTGAAAACATCATGCCCAGGGTATCGGGGAACAGAACATCACCCTGTTCTTCCCAATGGATCAAATCCGGGCTGGTAGCGTGCCCCCAGTGCATATTTTCCCAGAAAATCTCATAAGGATTGTGCTGGTAGAACAGATGATAAATGCCATTGAGATACACGAGGCCGTTGGGATCATTGTTCCAACCACGTTTGGATGTAAAATGGAACTGGGGCCGGTTTACCTCCCGGTAAAGGCTATCCTGTCCGGTGATCTGACTCGCCAGGTAAATCTGGTCCATTCCTTTGCGGTCTATGGGATAACTGATGGTCAGATTTTGATCCTTAAAGGATTTCAGGTCCACAAAAACCCAATAATCGGGCTTACCATCGCTCAGTCGGATGTTAAACTGTCGCTGGATACCATCTTCCAGAATCAGGGTCATGACTTCGCGGGATTCGTACTGACTGACCGGTATATTGAGGTACCGTTGGGAAATGTCCATGGATCGTTCCTGTGGCTGACCTGAAAGCATGGTCAAAGAGAACAAAAATATACCGGTTGTAAAAATGCAGAGGTCCATAATGGCGTGATTTGTTCGGAAAGTCCCTGTCATGTATCGTCGGTGGATATGTCCGGGGCCTTTCAAATATAACACAAAACATACACAAAGCCTTACTTCAATACCTCGATTATCAAATCCATAATTTTTATCGGCATAGGATATATGCTATTTCCAAACTATCATTTGTTTCCAGGACATAATATTTTGTATATTACCCTCCAATTTTGACAGAATCAATTAGACCAATATCATGAAAAACGACCGCAGAGATTTTATTCGGAAGACCGGGATGGCCGGACTGGGTCTGGCAGGAGCCGGAATACTTCAAGGAAAAGACAAACCCGAAATAACCACATACGAACCCAAAAGCAATAAACAGGAGTTCAATATGTCCGGTTATGCAGCACCGGCCCTGGACAAGGTCCGGGTGGGCATTATTGGGTTGGGTAACCGTGGTCCCGGAGCCGTCAACCGGCTGAGTAAAATCGAGGGAGTAGAAATCAAAGCACTATGTGACATCATTCCCGAGCGGGCTCAAAAAGCTAAAGACCGACTCAAAGGGACAGCCCACAATCCTGATTTATATTCCGGATCGGCTATGGCCTGGAAAAAAGTTTGCGAGCGGGACGATATTGACCTGGTGTATATCGTCACACCCTGGGACTGGCACACCCCGATGTGTGTCTATGCGATGGAACACGATAAGCATGCAGTTTCCGAAGTGCCCATAGCTACGACTTTGGAAGAATGCTGGCAATTGGTGGAAACATCCGAACGCACCAAAAAACATTGCGTCCAGATGGAAAACTGCTGCTATGATTTCTTTGAAATGCTGACGCTCAACATGGTTCGTCAAGGTTATTTTGGCGAGATCATTCACGGTGAAGGTGCGTATATCCACGATTTATTGGATCTAAATTTCAGTAAAGATGGCTATGCGGATATGTGGCGGCTTGAAGAAAATGCTTCCCGTGACGGAAACCTATACACCACTCATGGTCTGGGCCCGATCTGTTGGGCGATGGATATCAACCGCGGGGATAAAATGGAATATCTGAATTCGATGTCGAGTGCGGATTTTATGATGCGTGATCATGCGATGGCTCTGGCAGAGGAGGATCCGTTCTACAACAAGTGGGCCAGTAAAACCTACCGGGGTAATATGAATACGACCTGCATTAAAACGAATAAGGGCAGAACAATTATGCTTCAGCACGATGTGACTTCTCCCCGCCCCTATTCCAGAATTCACCTGATCTCTGGGACCAAAGGAACGGCTCGGAAATGGCCGACGCCCGGTAAAATTGCCACCGGACATGAGTGGGTCTCCCAGGAAGAGTTCAAAAAACTGGAAGAAAAATACACCCCGGAACTCATCCGTAAAGTTGGTGATATGGCCAAAAAAATCGGAGGCCATGGCGGAATGGATTTCATCATGGACTGGCGCCTGATCGATTGCCTGCGCAATGGATTGCCACTCGACAACGATGTCTATGACGGGGCCTTATGGAGCGCGGTTTCACCCCTGAGCGAAACTTCCGTAGCGAATCGATCCAATGCGGTCGAAGTACCGGACTTTACCAGAGGGGCCTGGAAAACCAACGCGCCAGTGGATATTACCCTGAAAGGGGCTGGAACAACGAAAGTGGTCAGCAATTAGTTTATAGGAATTAGCGCTGTGAGCGTTAGGTGGACCAGAGATGATACAGGAGAGCGCGCATGATGACATGGAGTGGTGAAGTGCTCCACACTTCTTATTCATCCTATTGGCTTGATTTCTCCTGTCTTGATGGTTTTAGGAAGCGGCATTGAGAATATCAGAGTAAATCCCTTTAGTGG
>CBFGVZ010000081.1:0-15102 GCA_965652315.1 uncultured Saprospiraceae bacterium
TAGTGATATGTATCGCCCCGAACACATGATAGAGTTCTACAAACTTCTGGGAGGAGGACAAAGGGATGCCGGATGGACGGGAGAGCATATGTCCAAAAACCGCTTGGCTATACTCCCTGGTCTGACACATTATAACATAGTTGGGTCGCCGGTCATGATCCATACTGCCCTGGACTTTCTCAATCAGAAAAAGTAAAAGCAATTCAAAATGCGGGGTACAACAGTTGCAACGATCCAATAGATAGCACTGCCATTAGACAGCCACCAGATCAAGCACACGCATCGCATTGCCCCCCAGGATTTTTCGAATGGTGTCATCTGAATAACCTAATTGCACCATACCGACCGTAAACAAAGGCCAGTTGGTCCAGGCTATACTTTGCGTCATTTTGGCGGTGGTCTTAAATGGGTCATCCGGCCATAGTGCTTCCCACCTTGTCCTGCTTCGGCGGTAGGACGGTATTTTTCTGTTTTCTTCGGAAGCATATGAAGAAATATATGAAACGTCTGTCCCGATGCCCACGTAATCGGGTCCGAATTTTTTAACTACATAATCAATGTGTCTAAGCAATGCTGCAATGTCTCCGGACCCACCCAGAAACCGGGGAATACAGCAAATACCAATATAACCTCCGGTATCTGCTATTGCCCGGATCAGATGATCTGGTTTTGATCGGATATGATGGTGGATCTCAGCTACGGTGGTATGACTGGCCACTACCGGCTTATCCGACAATTTTGCCGCATCGAGTCCGGTCTGCCAGCCCGAATGCGCCACATCTACCAGTACTCCTACCCTATTCATTTCCCGAACGACCGCCCGGCCAAAATCACTCAATCCGGCGTCGGTTTCTTCTCCACAACCATCACCGATCAGATTACGCCTGTTGTAGGTCAAATGCATCATGCGGATGCCCAACTGATAAAAAATAATAATGTACCGCAGTTCGTCCTCCAGTGAAATCAGGTCCAGAGGCATCGGGACGCCATTACCACTAAAGTACAACATCTGTTTTCCTTCCTGATGCGCCTCCATGACCTGAGATGTACGCACAGCTTTACCGACGATATTGGGAAGAGAATCGGTCGCATACGTAAAACGGGCCAGTCTTTTGAGTAGTACCTTAACAGAATTACTCTCCTCCCCGGCATTCTGAAACACACAGGTAACACCGGAAGCTTTCCATGCGCGTTCAAATTCGGCTTTTTCTCTTTCATTTTTCACGAACCGCGTCATCGAATGATCCTCTCGCAGGTCATTGATCTCCAATTCGGAAGCTCCACCTTCCACCGCCCGTGCTATGATCTCCCCATCAACCGCAGCTCTGGGCATAAAACCATAGGTGTCAAAAACCACTGATTCCCGGTGCAATGCCAACCCCCTTTCCAACGCTCTTGCTGAGGGTTTCAGGATGTCGAGCGCAGATTGCCAGGCAGCGGCCATTTTTTCATTATGGTACTCTGTAAAATCCCTCGCTCTCCGCACAGAAGGCTGTCGACCGGATACGGTATTGAAGGACTGTCCAATCAAATGGGTGGAGGCTGCGAGAGACATACCGGTTAAACCGGTGTCTTTAATAAATTTTCGTCGCTCTGACTGCATGGTTAGATTTCTTTCATTTTGATTTGATCGTCTGGATTCATCAGGTAGGTACGCATTGTTCCGTTTTTCAGCATTTCCACGACCCTGAAACCACGGTATTCGGTGCCCCATCCTCCACCAAAGTGACCGTCAAATAAAAACGGTATATTGCCTTGCATCTTGATCCCATCTACATCATGGTCATGCCCGTTGAACACCGCGGTTACATTTTTATATTCGCCCAGCAACTCATGAAATTCCGGACAATCTATGCCGTGTCTTGTCCATTTATTGGGCGTGATGTGCAGAAATATAAATATTTCAGAAGCACCCTGATAGTGATTGAGTTGCTGCTCAAACCAGTCCAGGTCAGGGCAAAGGTACTCCCCTTTTTCATTGGCTGTTGTGCCCAACAGCATCGCACGCTCGCCGATGGAGAAATGGTGATTTTGTGGGTAGCCCCATACTTCTTCCCATCGCTCCGGGCTGACCTTGTCATGGTTGCCTTTTGTGACATAGAATGGTAGTTTGACTTTTGACAAAGCCTGATGCGCCGGGTCCAGAAATTGCGGATCATCGTGAAAAATATCACCGTTGAACACCACAAATTCGGAAGGGAATACGGCGTGATAAAAATTGATTTTCTTCACGATCGTTGAGAAGTAGTCTTCATAAGGCGTGTCAGGTTGCCCGTAATGACCGTCTGAAGCCACCGAAAACCGAAACACAACCTCTTCCTGGCCAGGGATAAAGCTTCGGGCTAAGATTTTCCCCTGAATCAATATGGCTCCCGCTACCACTGACCTTCGAATAAATGTCCTCCGTTTCATCTTTTTTTATTATTTCCCCTTAAATATAAAAATAGGATCCGGGTTATTGGCTATTACGGTCTATTTTGTAGAGATAAAGTGTACTTGGGGCCGGCCAGGGTTCAGGGCGCGGCCGATCCCTGTTACTTGGTAAAGTTTCCCACTTCAAAACGTATTTGCTGTCCTGAGTCGGATGATATCCTGAATCGGCTGCGGTCCGGATACCCAATCCGGGATATTTTCCCTCTAACGTAAATATCCTCTGCTCCGGATCCGAATTATCAATCGTACGGATAATCTCGAAATCGTCATTTAAATACATTGTTTTATCTCCGTATTTGATGTGATAAAAAGAAATCGAATATCCCGATTGCCGTTTTTCAAAACCTTTGATCCGGACTTCTGATACGATACTGCCTCTGCCCTTGAATTCCCAGCGGTAGTCCCAGTCCGTGATTTGAGTGTAAGTCCAGCGATCATCCTCTATCCGGGCGATATAAAATTGTAAATAGCCTGCCTCATCGTATTTATGGTACACAAAAACGGGACTGTGGTCATCATCCAGCACCAGCCGGGCTGCCAGGTTAATAATCCCTCCTTTCACAGGAATAGGGTCCACGATTACAGAACGGTTGTCGATAGTCACGGATAAATTCACCTCTTCACCAAAAGCATTGTACCACGTCTTCAGGTCGGGACTTTTGATATATGAAAGATCATGGTTTGTTTCACAATCAGGGGTGTCCCGCCAGACCCAGTATACATGATACCAATTGTCTCCAAGCAATATAGGGTCCGACTGATAGGCGTTCATCTTCCCCTGGCCATCTGTAAGCGGATCATCAAGCAAACGGCTCCACGTCTGGGATTCAGTAGAATAAATATTATAAATTTCATTACCATTACCGCTGCCCCCATCCCGGTAATGAAAGATCAATTCCCCTTCCCGATTCTTCATAAACTTCGGATAAGTGCATCGGTCTTCTTCGGTACCCACCATGGACCGGACCTGGATCATTTCTGAAATATCGTGTGGTTTTGTGCTTCGGAAATATGTGATCGGATGTACATGCATGTTACCGGCCAGATGGATAAAGCCGGCCTTATCGACCGCCAGTGTGACATAATTGTGGCTATCCCAGTTCAGAACTGTACTGGTCCCTCCCGAATTTTTCCGGTCAGTAGCCGGCAGTTTATGCAGGTCAAATGAGTCATCTTCCAGATTCCGTTGACCTAGAACGATATTTCTATGGGCATTATAATACGCTATGTATTGGCGATCTCCATCCGTAAGCAGACTAAAACCAACCGGATGCCCTGCCCATACACTGTCAATGGGAATTGGCATCTCCATTGGAGCCGTTGTGGAAGTATTTTGTGCTAACAAACTGCTCCAGGAAAAACAAAAGAAAAAAGGGATACCAAACACCAGATCAAAAAACGGACGTCGATAGTACATTTCAGTATGAATTTGGATTTAGGATAAAATAATTTTCATTATTCCCGGATGGGCTTTCATATACTCCGATGGGTATCTGACACGTCCCTCCGGAGCAACCCTAAACAGCGCATGTAATCAATAGTAGCCCTGCAAATTTAGACCTGCAGAAGTTATATTGATCCAAATTGCAATTCTTGTCCGGAAATATTCCTGATCCGGTCCTGGTCAGAAAGTCATCACACATTCAGACTGTAACCATCGCGATATTTACGTCGGACAAATTGATTAGCCGCATCAAAGTTGGTCACCTTCATATTCTCTGAATCCCATTTCAGTTTGGTACGACCGAGATAGACGTCGTCCCTGCCCTTGGCTTCGGAGTTCTCCAGGTACCAGCTCCGGATCGCCAGATTTCCGATCAGAATACTTTCGGCAAAAGGACCAGCGTATTCAAATGGAGAACTGGTCTCCTTATTTCCATATCCGGCTATACAGGCGTTGACCCATTGCAGATAGTGACCTTCGGGAACCCGCGGAATAGTTTCTTCTGGAAGATTGATCATATCCATCAATTTCGTGGGAAGTAAACGCGGATTGGCACCGTAACAATCCATCAGCAATTTACCCTTATCTCCAATAAACAATATCCCGCCATCCCAGTTTCCAAAATCTTCTCCTGGTAAAAGCTCTTCCGGCAGTGGAGGCAATACGCCCCCGTCGTACCAGGATAACCTGATATCTCCACGACCATCCGTACGTGGATAGGTCAGATGTATAATGGAAGAAGGGGGGAATCCATCCAGATGCTTCACTTCATCTCCTTCCGGAGTCCAGCTTTTGGGAATGCTGCATTCAAACTCAGAAGGATAAAGTATAGGCAATATCCGGAATGCCGGATCCAGGATGTGACAGGCCATGTCCCCCAGGGCTCCTGTACCGTATGGATACCATGCTCGCCAGCTCCAGGGCACAAAAACCGGATTATAGGGTTGAAATTCTGCCGGTCCCAGCCAAAGATCCCAATTCAGTGTGGAAGGAACTTTGTACTGACCGGGAGGTAGCGGGAAACCCTGTGCCCATACCGGTCTGTTGGTCCAGGCATGTACCGTATGTACATCTCCGATCAATCCTGAATTGTAAATTTCCATACTTTTTCGGACACCGTCTCCGGAGCCCCCCTGATTTCCCATCTGGGTCACCACTTTATACTTTTTAGCGGCTTTGGTCAATTGCCGGGCTTCCCAGATATCATGCGTCAGTGGCTTTTGCGTATAGACGTGTTTACCGAGTTGCATGGCGGCCAATGTGGCTACGGCATGGGTATGGTCGGGTGTCGAAATAGAACAAGCATCTATATTATCGCGCTCCTTATCCAACATTTCACGGTAATCATGGTAATATTTGGCTTTGGGGTAGTCTTCCCGGGTTTTGGCTGACTGGGCATCATCGACATCGCACAATGCCACGACGTTCACGTTCCCGCCTTTAACAAAATTGGACAAATCCGACCGACCTTTACCACCTGCTCCAATTGTGGCCACATTGAGCTTATCACTCGGTGCGAGAAAACCCGGCCCCCCCATGACATGTCGGGGCACGATCATAAAACCTGCAGAGGTAACCGCTGCGGTTTTCAGGAATGTTCTTCTGGACTCATCTTTTGTCTGCAAGGCATTGTTTTTCATAAGTTTAATTGTAAATTTTTGGCAATAATCTGAATTCTTCTAGTGATGGTATAAAAAATCAATTGGACACGATTCCACTAAAAACGACGTACCCCACTGCTTTTTTCGATCGTCTAATATAAACAAATGTAATCATGAAAACACATATTCATAGCCATAAATTTATTTGTACTTTACGATCCAGCGTATGATATCACTGGATTTTCGAAGACATCTGTCGAAATCTCTAAAGAAATTTCCCGGAGACTTTGGATTTGTATCCTGTGAGCGAAATGCCGGGGGCAACGTTTACCAGCAAAAATGTTTGAGGAAGCCAATTAGTAATCCCATGTATTCACGTTCCCGGTTTTTCATCTCACAATTCCACCACCTGACCTTTTTCACATTTCAACACCCGGGCATCGTATTTTTTTTCGATCAGGGTATAATCGTGTGTGGCAAAGAGTACTGCGGTATTGTGGGACTTCTGGAGATTGAGGATCAGTTGCATGATTTCCATAGAGGTATCGGGGTCCAGATTACCGGTAGCCTCATCTGCAATGATCAATTCCGGACTGTTGATTAAAGCTCTGGAAATGGCCAAACGCTGTTTTTCGCCACCAGACAACTGATGCGGGAATTTGTGGGCCTGGTATTTCATTCCAACCTCTTGCAGTGACTGGGCAATTTTCCGATCGATCTCATTCTTGTCTTTCCATCCTGTAGCTTTCAGAACAAATGCGAGATTGTCATGAACGGTCCGGTCTTCCAGCAATAAAAAATCCTGAAAGATCATTCCGAGTTTACGTCGCATGAGCGGAAGTTGCTTCCGGCGGATCGTCCCCAGGTCAAAACCAGCTACCAATGCCTCCCCTTTTTGGAGGGGAATGGCCCCATAAATCGTTTTTAAAAGTGAAGACTTTCCCGAACCGGTTTTTCCGATAAGAAAAATAAACTCCCCCGGATGAATTTGAAGATTGACCTTATTGAGTACGAGATATTCCTTCTGGTAAATATCTGCATCCTTCATGTAAAGGGTATAGTGATTCATTGAATCCATTGAGTTTTTTTTGATATCTGTAGGGGGTTGTTTTTCAAGGACATCCATGTGATAGCATTTGTTATATTAACAAAAATACTTATATTTATGGGATTTTTCGCATTCCCGGTACTTTTTTTTGGAGGCGTATTATTATCCGCCGTGATTTAGGAAAAACGTAGTTCCACCTGGTTTGCCTTTTCTAACAAAATAGTACTAATATTGGAAAAGATAGCCATATGATTCCGGAAGAAGATTTACCATCTTTGCAAATATAAAAATTGAATCAAGATGAAACCAATTGTACAGATATCACTCGATCTGACCAATATTGATGAAGCACTTGAAACGGCTGCCATGGCCTTGCGTGCGGGAGTGGACTGGCTGGAAGCGGGAACACCGCTCATCCTGGCAGAAGGTTTACACGGGGTCCGGAAACTTCGTGAAGCATTCCCGGGAATTCCGATCGTAGCGGATCTTAAAACTATGGATGGCGGTTACCTTGAAGCAGAAATGATGGCTAAAGCGGGTGCCACTCACGTCGTGGTTATGGCACGGGCACATGAAGAAACCATCAAATGCGTGGTACAGGCCGGTAAAGACTTCGGTGCGGAGGTGATGGGTGACAATCTGGCCTGCCCGGATATGGTGGCGGGCGCCCGGCGATTAGAGGATTTGGGCTGTGATTATGTGATTCATCATATCGGATATGACGAACGCCGGGGAATCGCAGCGAAGGGACACCGCATGCCGAGTCCGCTCGATCAGCTCCGGGAAGTCGTAGAAGCAGTTTCTGTTCCCGTACAGGCTGTAGGAGGACTTTCTGTAGAGCAGGCCGTTCAATGCCCGGCATACGGAGCACCCTTAGTAGTTCTGGGCGCCCCACTGACGATTGATGCGGAAGCATTTAAAACGGCCGAAGGAGATTTGGAATCCTCTTTGCGCATGATCTGTGCTAAAATTCACCTGTATGGAAATCAAGATTATTAAATCGTTTCATACTCTGGGATATAAGGGCTAATATTAGATAACTGAAAAAAATACGATCAAAATGGATGCAACTGCTGTGGTCAATTTTGCCCCAGAAAGGGGATCTGTCGAATTGAGGACCATTCCATCACCGGAAATAGGACCTGAGGACGTACTACTTGAAATGGCCAATGTAGGAATTTGCGGGAGCGATCTCCATCAATGGACGGCTGATCACAGCTGGCCGGTCAACTATCCTGTAGTGTTGGGCCACGAATTTGGCGGTCGGATCGTAGCGCTGGGCGAACGGGTCACCGGATGGAAGGAAGGAGATCGGGTCGTCAGTGAAACGGCCGCGGTCATTGATCTCAACAATCCAATGTCCCGGCAGGGCCGGTACAATCTCGATCCGACCCGAAAAGGATTCGGATATGGGGTCAATGGCGCAATGACCCGGTATGTAAGAGTTCCAGCCCGATGCCTTCATGCCGTACCGGATCAGGTACCCTTCGAACACGCCTGTCTCACCGAACCCTGCTGCGTGGCTTACAATGCGGTGGTAGAAAATTGCCGGATTAAACCCGGAGACCGAGTGATTGTGATCGGTCCTGGAACCATCGGCATCCTCTGCGCTGCAATAGCCCGAATTTGTGGTGGAGATGTTGCTATAGTGGGGCTGGAGGAGGATCGTTCGAGGCTGGAAACGGCTGCACGATATGATGTTACTCCCCTTACAGGTCACGTCAGAGAATGGGCTATGGAGCGGGATGGATTGGGCGTGGATTGCGTCATCGATGCGGCCGGCGCAAGTGCTACATTGAAAATGGCTCTGGACCTGGTTCGCCCGGCCGGACACATTTCCAAAGTCGGCTGGGGAAGGGATCCGCTGAATTTTTCACTGGACCCTCTGGTTCAGAAAAATGTAACTTTACAGGGAAGTTTCAGCCATCACTGGGCGATATGGGAACGAATCATTGCTCTAATGGCCAATGGACAGCTGGATGTTTCGCATATTATCGGTGGGGTGTGGTCACTAGAGGATTGGGAAGAAGCGTTCAATAAAATGCATCATAAGGAAATCGTAAAAGGGATATTAAAACCATAATTCTTAAGTATGCGATTAGCGGATAAAGTAGTCCTGGTGACCGGCAGCACAACGGGAATCGGGAAGGCCATTGTCAAAAAGTGCGTGGAGGAAGGTGCCCGGGTAGTCGTGCACGGTCGTGACCGGGATACGGGGGAAGAATTGATCCGGCAACTGGGGCCGCAAAAAGCTTTTTTAATTTTAGACGACCTGGCAGACCCGGAAAGTGCCGAACGTATCATCGACAGGACCATAGATCATTATGGAAAGTTGGACGCCATTGTCAATAATGCAGCTTTCGTGGCGTCTTCCAATATCTCGACCACAGACAATGACCTGCTTAGAACCGTCTTCCAGGTGAATACATTTACCCCCTTTCTGTTGATAAAAGCGGCGCTGACTGCTCTCACCGAAAGCCGCGGCGCTGTACTCAATATTGGCTCCGTTAACGCCTGGTGTGGTGAACCCAATCTACTGGCCTACAGTATGACCAAGGGAGCTATGATGACCATGTCACGCAACCTGGGCGATGTATTGTTTCGGGAAAACGGGGTCAGAGTAAACCAGATCAACCCGGGCTGGATCCTCACCGAGAAAGAAATCGAGCGGAAACGCTCACACGGCCTGTCGGAGACCTGGTACGAAGATCTGCCCGAAACATACGCCCCATCCGGTCGAATCATTTTGCCCGAGGAAATCGCAAATGCTGTAATTTACTGGATTTCAGATGAAGCCGGACCGATCAGTGGGCAGGTGGTGGAGTTGGAGCAGTATCCGCTGATAGGAAGGAATCTGGCTAAATAGGTAAAGTGTGGGATATCAGCAATATATTTGAAGTAATCAGTTGCTGCAATGTAGAACGAGCATAGGAGCCCAGATTCAGGACGGAGAACATGCAGAAAACAAAATTGATTTTAAACACAAAATGGCCATCGCACAAACGGAGACTAATGATACTGATTACTGGATGGATTGCCTGGGTGTTTCAGGGTAAGGACAAAATGACCTGTATCATCAGTACCTGGAAATTCAAAGAATGTAAGCATCTAATATTATCACCTCCAGTCAGAATCAAAGAAAATAATTAACCATGGATACGAGATTTGGACGAGTAAAATATTTTTTTCAGGACGAACACGCAGGATCCATTCCACCATATATCCCGGATCTTTATCATTACCAGACACCTGGACACCCCCAAGGGATGCACATACCTACCTCCACATCTACGTATAACTAACACCTCATAACTTCAATTTATGAAACTTGCTGTTTTTCCTAAAGCTTATATGACGGCCCTGTGTAAAGATGGGTCCATGAAACTCTCGGAATGGATTGAAATGGCATCCACCCTGGACATCGATGGTCTGGAATGGTACGCCGGATTTCTGGAAATGGCTGATCGGTCCCGTTGGGTTGGATTTCGCCGTCAGGTAGAAGATAAGGGATTGGAAATTCCGATGCTGTGCTGTTCACCGGACTTTACCCATCCCGATCGTGCCTTCCGTGAAAAAGAAATACAAAAACAAAAAGAATGGATCGACATGATCCACGAGTTGGGAGGATCCTATTGCCGGGTGTTATCGGGACAATACCGACCCGAGCTGACGGTAGAAGATGGCATATCTCTGGCTGTAGAATGTATCGAAGCCTGTCTCTCCTATGCTGCTGAACGGAATGTGACTCTGATCATCGAGAATCACTATAAAGACGACTTCTGGGAGTATCCCGAGTTTGCACAGAAAATGGATATATTCTGCGAGTTGGTCAGCCGAATCGATCACCCCTATTTCGGGGTCAATTACGATCCCAGCAATACCTACCTGGCTGGTGAAGATCCTTTGGAACTGCTAAGAAGAGTGTCACATCGAGTGGTAACCATGCACGCCAGCGACCGGTATCTGAAGGAAGGTACTATCGAAGATCTCCGCAAGGAAGAAGGCGGCGCTAAGGGCTATGCGAAACGGTTGAGCCATGGTGAAATCGGCAAAGGTCTCAACGATTACGATGCGATTTTTACCGAGCTGAGAAGTAAGGGTTTTGACGGATGGATTAGTATAGAAGATGGTGTGGACGGTTTTGATCAGTTGGAACGTAGCGTGACCTTTGTCAGGGGAAAAATGGAAGAATACGGTTCTTAACTCGAGTTATCCACCGCTTACAGTCCGGAAATGATGCATTACAATGAACAGGTATGAAACGGACTGCAGTGTTTTGATGTTTTATTTCCTTCGTCCATTCAGGACTCACCGTACACCGTTATTTCAGGCAATTAATTTCTGAATTTCAGAAATACTGACTTTACGCCATTAATTCGGATTATCGCAATTTCCCTTGGTCTACTGCCAGACCAGTCCCACTCCTGCCAGGATTAACGTGCCCCTCTGCATCAGCTCGGGGCGAATAAAAAAATCCGTCGCGGCTTCACCCCTTTATCTTACCGTACAAAATTTAATATGAGATACAAAAGCCTGGAATAGTACCTGGGCCAATACAAACAACCAACGTTAAGGTCATTTATATGAACTTAGGTTATGCCAAAATAAAACCGTACAACAAAAGTAATCACCTTCCGGAAGCGGCATCCAGGGTATTAAAGTACCCGTATCCTACATTCTCATGCACGAGATTACAACTCATAGCCTTCCCACGTCTCAATCTGATCGCGTTCTTCAGTTTTGAGGAAGTGTGGTTGATATTCTTCGCGGTAAAATTTGTTGTGCTTCTGCTGCACATCTTCCGGAATCCCGTCCCAGGCATTCGGCTGGTTTCCGACGTAACCCAGATCATCCACGCCGATTCTGGTTGTATAAAATCCGGTGGTCACCAGATTGCGCATATTGGAAAAGAACTTCGCACCGGCAAGATACTCAGGCGCGGCATCATATGGATAGGCAATATCCTCAACAATCTCAATCTGCTGACTCTCACTGAGATCTTTGAAGACCTTGTCAAACCGACGATTGCTCTCATGATCCAGCCACATCAAACCACCGCGAAGCGGCACCTGATGGTAAGGCATATCCTTGACGATAAATTCTATAAACTCCGGAACTTTGGCATCGGTTGCAGAACCGGACACCTCATCAGCCGGTATAATAATATCAGCCAATACGGCAATAGTTGCCATCTCGTGTGCATTGAAAAAGGTTTCAGAGAACAACGCCTTATCACGTTCTTCTTCAGCAGGAGTTCTGCCGTATCCATGACCGGGGGCCTGGAGGTCAATGCCCAGGTCTGTACCCAGGTCTCCGCTTCCATCCGGCACCGCTCCCGGTTCCATATGATCCGGATTGCATCCGGTGAGCACAAAAGTAGAAGCGAATGATCCCACCACCAGTGTTTTTAAGGTTTCTCTGCGATCCATACGAAATGGCTTTTATATTTTAACGATTAAAGATTTTGCTTTTTCAGTTGATCGACGATGTAATCCGATGCCCGCCAAGACAGAGCTAATATGGTCCAGGTCGGATTTTTATCAGCCTGCGAAACGAACGGCCCGCCATCTACTACGAATAAATTGTCCACATCGTGCGCCTGGTTGTAGCGGTTTACCACACTGGTATTCTTATCCGCTCCCATCCGGGTCGTGCCCACTTCGTGGATGATTTCACCGGGTTTGGTCAGGCCATATTGACGTTCAGGTCCGGGTTTTTCGCCCAGTGGAATAGCCCCCATATTGTGAATGATCTCTTCAAAAGTATCTACCATATGTTTGGCCTGCATCACTTCATCATCCGTCCATTTGTAATGAAAACGCAGTACGGGAATTCCATACTTATCCACCACATCCGGATCTATCTCGCAATAATTGTCATACTGCGGGATGGATTCCCCCCGACCAGCAAATCCTACAGTCGACCCGTAAAACCTTCTGACGTCTTCTTTTAGTGATTTACCGTATCCTCCGGCCCGACCATCCCCACCATCCCGGGGTACTATGCGGTTGAGATTTTCCATCCCAAATCCAAATCCATACGAAGGCATCCCCATACCACCCCAGTATTCAATGTGATACCCTCGGGTAAAACCGTCGTGCTTGTCGTCGTTGCCCCACCAGGGTGTATAAAGGTGCATGCCTCCCACTCCATCCTCATTGTAACGCTTGCGATCCATGAGTTCCGGTACCAGGCACATCATACCCGACCCAGTGGAATCGTGGATATACCGACCGACATGATTGCTGGAATTCGCCAGACCATTAGGATGTATTCTTGATTTGGAGTTGAGCAGAATCCGGGCTGAACTGGCCGCACTGGCCGCCAGAATGACCACCTTGCCCTTTATAGTATATTCC
The DNA here is from genome assembly GCA_965652315.1 of uncultured Saprospiraceae bacterium. GTDB lineage: Bacteria > Bacteroidota > Bacteroidia > Chitinophagales > Saprospiraceae > Membranihabitans. Next base: position 12,886 of record CBFGVZ010000081.1, read on the forward strand.
TTGAGATCGTCCTTATTGATGTAGGAAACACCTGTTGCCCGTCCATTCTCGTCCGTGTTAACCTCACGAACCATGGCATTCAGATACAGGTCTATGTTACCATCGGTCAACGTAGGTCGGATCAATGAATATGACGATGAAAAATCAGCGTACACCATACAGCCCCGGGAACACTGAGCACAAAAAAAACAAGGTCCCCGGCGATCGTCCAGTTTTTTAGTCAGCATAGACAACCGGGAAGGAATCATCGGCAGGCCCATTTTCTTCACAGAATCCCGAATGTACAATTCATGCAGCCGAGGTTTGGGCGGGGGGAGAAAATAACCGTCCGGTTCATTGGGTATGTTTTCTTTCGTCCCGAATACCCCAATGAGTTTATCTACCCGGTCGTAGTACGGTGAAATATCTTCATAACTGATCGGCCAGTTGTCCCCTTTCCCGTCATAATCCTTCCGCTTAAAATCCAATGGACCAAATCGCAGCGAAATCCGCCCCCAATGATTGGTACGTCCACCGAGCATATGCGATCGAAACCACCGGAAATCGGAGCCGTCCTTCTGGGTGTAAGGCTCACCGGAAATATTCCAGCCGCCATAGGCCATATCAAAGTCTCCGAAAGCCCGTGTCGAACCCGCACCACGGCGGGGAGATTCCCAGGGCCATCGCAACTGAGTCCGATGGTCAGGATTGGCTGAATCAAAATCTGGTCCTGCTTCTAAGAGCGCTATTTTCAATCCGGCATCGGATAATACCTTAGAGGCCATACCCCCTCCGGCCCCGGACCCCACGATTACGACATCATATTCCTGCGCTTGCTGTTTGATTTGAAAAGCCATATGTCTTTTGCTGCGTCCGTCACCGGACTCCTTTTAAAAGTTTGTTAATTAAGGTTTTGCGGAAGGTTCAATCAGTTTGACCATTCTTCGGCATTGTTCTCCTGAGCCAAGATATTATAATTTGATTAAATCCAAAAACTTTTACTCCAAAAACCTGATATAGGCCGGGGTGGTTCACATCGATCCACATGGCTTTCTGAACCGTTCGGAATGTTATCTAAGACTGGTCCTAATCCGAGCTAGTTCCTGATACATTCTTAATTCCGGGTCCCTGCCCATGCCCATTAAGGCGCAGGAGTTCGGCCTGCGGGGGTTGAATTATCACCACTGCGGATAATTTTCTGATTATTCATCCTACCTAGAACGGAGAATACCCCGTGTCCTGAATTCCCCGGTTGTACGGCAGGTCGATGAAGTCCAGAGGCGCATTTTTGACCCGAATATTGAACAAAAACGTACCCCGTGTGGGCTGCCAGCTAAAAGACAATTGCCAGCAATGGAGGTCTCTGGTAAATCCAAAATCCGGATAAGTCAATTGCTCCCGCTGGAAATCGTAGCCGAAATTGCCCACCCGGACGCCCCAATTTTCTGTCAGGTCGATATTGCCGGACAACCGAACATTATTAGTAGAAAGGCTGAACACATCCTGATCCCGACGGGGATCCCAGACGAATCGGATCTCGTGCGAAACCCGGAAATTGTCAAAAAGTCCCGCAGAGGGTGTACGTACCGGTGGTTTTTCATCATCCGATTCCGCCTCTGGTGGAGCCGGTTTCCGAAATAATTCCTTGATCTGACCGATCGTCATATTCGTGCTCAATGAAGCATTGATGCCGTTGAATCGCAGAAGACCTTTTCCTGTTTTGTAGTAGAATTGGTCGATCCGCCTGTTCCGGTCATCAAGCGCGTAAGGATCTAGCTGGGTGGTCAACCGGAAATATGTGATGCCCTTGAAAAAGGTAGTGTTCGCGTTGAAATTGATCATGGAAAATTTTAATGAATCGGCCCGCGGATTGTAATTTCCGGAAAAGTCAAACGTCTTGAACAACGAGATTTTATTCTCAGTAGAATCCTTTTTATCCCAGAATTTGGCCTCCAGCACGTTCCGCAGACTATACGACACGCTGAAATTACCGGGGCTGGTGGAAGGTGCACCGTAAATACCATCTTCATACAGGGAATACCGTTCCAGATAATCCGGCCCCCGGTCGATGCGGTTGAGCGTATCGGTATAATTCCAGGGACTGTTGAGATAATCTGGTTTGAAAGACAGGCTCACCGACGGTTTCGCGACATGTCGGAATCCCCGGAACCAGCCCTTAGAAGACAACTTAGTATAGTATAGTGCGGTCTGAAAATTAAGCGATGCTCCCAGGTCGTG
>CBFGVZ010000082.1:0-15053 GCA_965652315.1 uncultured Saprospiraceae bacterium
CTATGTTTCTCCACGAATCACCTGCATTATCCCTGTGCGATCATACCAAAAATATATGGTCAGTGGAATGAGGAATATCACGATCCGCAGCCATTGCATCCACCCCTGATCCCAGGGTCTACCGTGCCACAGCCATTCATACAATCCATAGGTGCCAACACACAGTACAAATATCAGCGCGATTTTGCCCCATTCTGTTCGGAATTGATAAAACCGGGAACCGATGCCTACGCATAAAATGGTCATTACCATGTAGCAGGCCAGCGTGGTCCAGGCCGAAGCCATATACCCCATGGCCCGGATCAATAATACATTCCCCAGAATGGTGATGCCTACCCCGGCCAGGGAAATGAACATACCGTAACGGGTTTTATCACGGAGTTTGTACCAGATACTCAAATTATAGTACAATCCCAGAAAAATGTTGGCGAGCAGGATGATCACGGTTACGTAGTACCCTTCTGCATAGGTAGGTTTCTGGAGGAAAAAACGTTGCAACCAGGGCAGAGACAGCGTCACCGCGAGGAATCCAAATGCAGATACGATGGTGTAATAGGTGGCCACCTTCCCGTACAGCACATTGGAGTCTTTCTGTTTATATTGCTGGAAAAAGAAAGGTTCGGCCGCGTATCGGAATGCCTGTGTAAAGAGGGCGATGAACATTGCGATTTTATAGTTCGCTGAATAAATGCCAACCTGTCGGGCAGTTTCCTCCTGATCATAGGGCAATAGATTTTGTAAAAATATCCTGTCCAGCATTTCATTGATGATGCCGGCCAGACCGACAATCAACAAGGGGAGGGAATAGACGATCATTTGTCGTAAGATCTGTCGATCCCAATGCCTCCAGAAGGCCGTCCATTGTGGAAGCAACAGCACAAAAGCCATCCCACTGGAGATAATATTGGCACCGATCAGATAGGTGAGGTGGTGTTCCGGATAAAATATAAATGAAATCCACTTGACTCCGCGTTCAAGTAGCCAGGGACAAGCCAGAAAGAAAAAGCAGACGATCACCACGTTGGTTAGGATCATGGTTATTTTGATCAGCGCAAATCGACGAGGCCGGTTCATCAGTCGTAGTTGACAGAACGGTATTTCATTAATGCTATCGAAAAACAGGATGACCGCCAGCATAGGCACATAAATACCGTATTCCGGTGGCAGATTGAGTATTTTGATGACCTGACCCGACAACAAAAACAGGAGCAGACTCAATACAGTGGAAGAGCCATAAATCATCGTCAGTGCGCTACTGTATGTGACCTTCTCCTGCCCTTCTTCTGTGCCATATCTGAAATAGGCCGTTTCGAGCCGCAAAGTATAGAAGACGAGCAGTATACCAACCATCGAATACAAGGTAGAATAACCCCCGAATACACTGACAGGCAACACAGCCAGGATGATGGGCATCAATAGAATGTTGATGACCCGACCAACGATGCTGCTCAGCCCATACCACATCGTATCTCCGGCCAGCTTCCTGATTGTCGCCATATGGTTAACTATTTTCTCTGCGAATATACCATTATTGCGGGCTTCCTGGTTAAGCGTTTGTTCGGATTATATGAACCTCTACCCCTTCAAAGGACGATGGTCCGAACCCATCTGGAATTAAGTGGGGTTCCTGGTACCACAAATTCCTTCCACTGCAGGAGAATACCATTACTGGCGACGCATTTCCAACTGGAGTCAGACGAGTTTTTCCGGAGAATTGTACTTTTATGAAATAGCTTGTCACAAAAATTGTGGAAATGTATATAGTCACAACGGACAATAGCCAATAACTGAACTACTGCTGCTTTTCTTTTTTCTAAAAAATAAAGACGTACTTTTGTGCCGCAAATACAATACGATGGCAGATTTTGAATTGATTAAAAAAGTTTCGGAATGTCCAGGGGCCCCTGGTTTTGAACAACCCATCCGGAGCCTGATACTGGACGAACTGAAAGGACTGGTAGAGGATGTACGCATTGATTCAATGGGCAGCGTCATTGCGAGGATTCCAGGTCAATCGGACGAATCGGTCATGGTTACAGCCCACATGGACGAGATTGGTTTTATCGTCACCCATATTGATGATCAGGGATTTATCCGTTTTCATACCCTGGGTGGATTTGATCCTAAGACCCTCACTTCCCAGCGGGTGATGATCCATGGAAGGGAAGAAGTGATCGGTATTATGGGTACCAAACCCATCCATATTATGAGCCCAGAGGACCGAAAGAAAGCACCCAAAATAGAGGATTATTTCATTGATACCGGTTTCCCAGTGGCTCAGGTGAAGGAAATGATTGCGGTCGGTGACCCCATCACGCGCGAACGCACTTTAATACAACTCGGAAATTGTTTTAATGGCAAATCGCTGGACAACCGGATTTCGGTGTATATTCTGCTCGAAGCGATCCGGCAATTAAGTGGAACGGAGCTGCCCTTTTCGGTCGATGCGGTATTCACCGTCCAGGAAGAGGTTGGTCTTCGCGGTGCCATCAACGCTGCCGGACACATCAATCCCCGGTTTGGCCTCAATCTGGACGTGACCATCGCTTACGATGTGCCAGGATCACTGCCCCACGAAATGGTCACCCAACTTGGTAAGGGGACAGCCATCAAGATTATGGATGGCAGTGTGATCTCCGATTATCGTATGGTCAGGTATTTGAAACAAACGGCTGAAACGAACCACATTCCCTGGCAGAATGAAATTTTGCCCGCTGGCGGAACTGATACCGCCGGGATTCAAAAATATGGTCAGAATGGCTCCATCGCCGGAGCATTGTCTATTCCGCTGCGCAATATGCACCAGGTGATCGAAACCGTTCACGAACAGGATGTAGATGCTACGATCGACCTGCTCGTAGCGGGCATCCGGGGGCTGGGTGATTATGACTGGAGCTTTTCGTAGCTGGAAGGGTTCCAGACTTTAGAAGCCATAAAGAGGGGTCGGTTTTGCTCACGGTTCAGCGATTCAGGCAATATATTTACCGTTGAGATTGTTTTTTAAGGTAACGGGTAAGGTGATCCTTACTACGTGTTGAGCTCCGAAATCCTATTACTCACCACTAAATTTCAAACCATGAAATATTGGAAAGAATCTGACAACAGTCTCAATGCCACGTTCACTTTTGACAGTTTTATTCAGGCTTTTGGATTTATGACTCAGGTGGCTTTCGAAGCTGAAAAGCAAAATCACCATCCGAACTGGTCGAATGTATATAACAAGGTCGAATTTTCCCTGTCTACGCATGATGCCGGTGATGTGGTGACTGAAAAAGACCAGAAACTGGCTTTGGCTATCAATGAGATTTATGGAAAAATGGATGTAGGAAACCGGAACCTGAAATCTTCTGAATAACACATTCCACCTCTACCATGAATAGTCTTTGTATGCCAGGGTGCATACGCTAAAACGCCCATCCGGGTATTGGTCCTGAAGGGTCCTGGCCATTTCCGCCAAGGTAACACCGCTTGTGACCACGTCATCTACGAGTAAAAAATGGGGCGGGTTTTTCAGTGACTTGAGCGTCCGATTGGTTGATACCTTAAATGCATTTTCCATATTTTTGACGCGTTGTGCTTTATTGAGCGTGGTCTGAGATTTTGTGCTTTTGACCCTTTTGAGCAGATGGGAGAATATAGGAACTGAGGTAGTGTTAGCCAGTCCATGAGCGAATTCCAGGCTTTGATTATAACCCCTCTGCATTTTTTTTCGCCAATGGAGCGGGGTTGGAATCAGGGCTGTGACATCCTGTTCCAGGAGAAGGGACCGGATCAGCGTTCCGTATAACTGTCCTTCCCGCACGCCGATGTAGCGCAGATTTTGGTATTTCAGACCGTATATCAGATTGGCAATGGTGCGGCTTTTGTTGGGGTACCGATATTTACTGAGTACCAGTTGAAACGGGAATTGGGTGCACAGCCTTTTTTTCAGGGGATGATTATGAGTGAGATGTGTGTCACTAATTAACGCCTGATGTCGGCAAATCGGACAAAAAATCTCATTTTTAGCGTATTGGAGTGTTTCACGGCAGCTCAGGCAACGAGAAGGGAAAAAAATATCCCAAAGTGCTTCTCGCAATCCCGTGCTGCTGATTTCCATATCTTACACCTCTATTCGGTATTTAATGATCTGACCTTTGCGGTTTACGATAAATTCAAGTGAGGCATTTTCGGAATTATCCAGCTCGCGTAGAAAATCACTGATCCGCGACATTTCTCGTGAATTCACTGCTATAATGATATCCCCTTTTTCAAAACCAGCACGGTCTGCTGGGCTGCCATTATCCACTTCTGAAACGATTAGGCCATGTTCTACGGGTAAATTATAATACCGTATCACCTCCTGCGTGAGTTCCTCCAGTTCAAATCCTATATAGGGTCGGCTGGACATTTCTTCCGTACGAACCTGGGGGGCCCGGCCTTCAATAAGGTCATCGATGACTTGCCGGGCAATGTTGGATGGAATCGCAAAGGCGTATCCGGCGTATATACCATCCGGTGAGGCGATGGCACTGTTGATTCCGATAAGTTCGCCCCGGGTATTGACCAGTGCGCCCCCCGAATTTCCTTTGTTTACCACGGCATCGGTTTGGATGAAATCTTCAATTGCGTTTTCCCGGTCGATAATGTTACCCCGGCCTTTGGCACTAATGATCCCGGCAGTGACCGTAGAGGCCAGATCAAACGGGTTTCCGACCGCCAGCACCCATTCCCCAATCCTGACATCATCGGAATTTCCAAAAGTGATGGGTTCAAAAGTATCTTCGGTTTCAATTTTAAGTACAGCCAGATCCACATCAGGATCCCGACCGACTATGTACGCCTCGTACTTCTGGTTTTCACTCAGTGTAATTTCAAATTTGTCGGCGAAATTGATGACGTGGTCATTCGTCACTACATATCCATCCTCTGAAATGATGACCCCTGAACCGAATCCCACCATTGGTCCGCGGTAGGGTTCGGAAAAGAAAAACCGGAACGGATCGTTGTATCGCTGCTGTCGTTTTTCAATGTACCGTTCACGAGCACGATCCTCACTTTCTGCAGCCTTGATGTGCACTACTGCTGGCATGGCTCTTTCCGCAGCAATGGTCAGATCCTGACTGGGCAGCACTTCCCGGGCGGTTACTGGTACCGTCCGGATGGGTGAGATATACTCCTGTTCGGCAGGTTTGTCGGTTTCCAGTATCTGCATCCCTGCCAATACGACCAATCCTCCCAATAAACCGGCGATCAAAAATCCAATTATGTTTTTCATTTTAGGTTTGTTTTTCAAAGTCTTCTAAGTATCTTACCCGGAAGTTGCGACCAATAATTCGCAATGATTTACGATATTCTAACGTATGGCAAAGTTAATAGATTTTACTCCAAATATTCCAATTTTAATGGGGTGTGACCGCAAAACCTATTGTTAGACATGATTGATTTCCGTATTGTTCAAATAACAGATATACATATTGGCGGGGAAGATGAATTTCCCTTAGGAGTCAATCTCCGGGCCAATTTACTGAGCGTACTGACCGATATCGAGCGGTTGAATCCCAACCTACTAGTCATTACAGGGGATTTTTGTTACAAAGAAGCCCGGTTAGATGTATATGAATGGGTGCGTTTTCATTTGAATAGTCTCGGTATTCCTTTTGAGATTATCGGTGGCAACCACGATGATATTGCAATGATGACGACCGGACTGCTGGGAGAAGATTTTAGTAATGAGCAGGGCGAATATTATTATTCTGATGAGTTTGGGGGTTATCACACTCTTTTTTTGGATTCTGCTGCGGGTGTGCTATCGTCTGAACAGTTGTACTGGGTCGATCAAGAGGTTCAACGGGCTGTAAACCGCAAATTGATGATCTTCATGCACCATCCCCCGATGCTGGCTGGCGTCCCTCATATGGATAATGGAAACGCTCTACGGAATAATGATGATTTATTAGCCATTCTGGAACAGCACCACCAACCAGTAGAAGTTTTTTGTGGACATTACCACGTGCATCGTACCGTCGTCCGAAACAATGTGATCGTTCACATCACCCCATCACTGTTTATGCAAATTTTCCCATACGTCGAAGAGTTTGCGATCGATCATTATGAAATCGGGTATCGGGTAATTGACTTTGCAGGAAGTACGTTGAGACATTCCGTGCGCTATCTTCTGGGTAACCGGTTTTGATCGTTCCTTCTGCGATTATCATGCGAGCACTAGTATTGCCCAAGAAGTGAGGAATAATGCGGCCCACTCCTGACCCACGAAAAATATTTTCCCCATCTGTTCAACTTAATCAGAAGTAGGATGTTCAAGATCATTTAACCCGAATATAGCGGATTTTATCGTCCGTATTTATTAATCATTTAAGGTATAGTGAAAAAGTTGATGGACCATTTCATCAAGCGCTGTTTTATTGTTACATGTTGATATTAAGTAGATTATAGATAAAATAAAATTTGATATAAAAATTTAGGTTAAAATGAATTATGCAGATTTCAAGTCACTCACGGCTTCCATTCTAGAAAATGACCAACGTACAAAACCCTATGATAATGAGGTCTATTTCCACTCGACGCGTATGAACCATTCCCGGATGCGGCGGTGGGACAAGAATGGAGTGTTGGATGAAAATTTGGCGGCTTTGATCAGATCTATTTCACAGCCGTTGCATTGGATAATTATTACAGAACCCTGGTGCGGTGATGCGGCCCATACCGTACCATTTCTGATTAAAATGACCGAACTTAATCCACTATTTACATATGAATTGCAGTTACGGGATAGCGAGCCTCACCTGATTGAAAATTATCTGACCAACGGTGGTAAGAGTATCCCCAAAGTTATAGTACGCGATCACGAGGGGAATGATCTATTCACCTGGGGACCCCGTCCGGAGGAGGTGCAAAATCTGCGGAATGAGATGAAGCGTCGCGATGCGGATTATGATAGCATCAATATCGCCCTTCAGCATTGGTACAATCAGGATAAAGGTCAGTCCCTGTGTAAGGAAATGGAAGCCATGCTAAGTGTATTGGAGAGCTCTGGAGTATACTAACCAGGATTATTCATCACCTACAGTCTGAAAAAGATGCCGGTGAAGGAGAAGTAGGGTCGGATTTCATCCTGGGAAAGGAATTGAATAAGAGCAATAATGGAAACGGGTAAAAGTAATGGAAACGGGTAAAAGTGGCAATCGTTTGGATTACTATGCGTACCTCGATTAGCAAGCCGGGTTCAAGCACGAAGCGATTGATCCTTAGGGATTCATACGGTCATCCATAAGGGTCCCTTTCAGCCATAAGTCTGACCTCGGGTAAGAATCACTGGTTTGATACTGATGTTCAATAATCGTCAAGAAGATCGGTCCACTTATATTCGCTCCGGCTATTCATATGGTAATTCCTGAATCATAGACCGGGCTCGATCAATCCCTTTCCGCCCCTTCCTGCTTTTCCCTGAACCTGAAAGCCGTCATTTCCGGTGGAGTGTTCAGCAGGGGGAGCTCCCGGGCTAGTAAAATAAGGGTCACCTGGATGCCCGAATTTCCGTGATAGAAACTACGACTATAAACCTTGATATCCGGATTATCCTTGGGAATAAACTGACCATCGATGGCCCAGTCGGCCCTGAGTTGGGTCAAAATAAAATACTGATCCAAAGAATAAAATGCCACTGAATGTTCGTTGTCATTATTCATCAAATTGGTTATGTGACTGGAAAATTTCATCTGGGGAAATCGCGAATTTTCATCGACGATAACGATCAGTTCCTTTTCTTCCTGGGAATTGACCAGGTACAGATCGGTGTCACTGAGATAGGGGTTGGATTTGTCGGTCAATCTATAGTTTTCCAGCGAATCCAACAGAATTTCAAGACCGGAAGATTTCAATAAATTTGTAAATTGTTGGGTATAAATGATAGAATGATTACCCTGCTGTGCCCAACCGGAGGAAAGAGCGAAGAGACATAGAACGGAGATGATCGGATAAATCTTCATATGAAATAGTCCGGAATTAATGACCGCGAACTCAAAATTGAGACGACGTAACGAAAACCATGAAATATAGTAATACCATTCTACATACAATAGTTTCATTTCTGGTCATTTGTTTGTTTGGACCTGCATTGTTGAAGGCTCAGATGCCTGGTCCTGACGGAGTGATGGTATGGGGAAATGAATGGATCGATTATGAAAAGACCTATTTGCGGATACCAGTCGGGTCCGATGGGTGGTATAGCATCGGATTGGAAAGCCTGGCTCTGGCTGGTTGGCCAGAGGATCAGATTCGGGGTGAGGATTTGGTTTTGTTTCACAATGGTATGCAGGTCCCCATCCAAACTTCCACGGAGGGTCCCTTCTCCAAATCAGATCAACTTTACTTTTATGGCCGGAAAAACCGCACAGATTTAGAAAAGGTGCTCTTTCATGATCCGGAACACCAAATGCTCAATCCAGCCTACAGCCTTTTTACAGACACCTCGGTTTATTTTCTGACCGTCTCCCCCGGTGCATCCAGCAGCCGATATCGGGAAAGATCGGTTTCAGGTCAGACTGAAACCGTATCCCATATTCAGATTGATACTACCATTGTGTTTCACGGTCAATTTTATACCCAGGCTACCCAGGGCATCATCGATCCGGATTTCAACGACCTGGAAGGTTTTGCTACGGCTTTTGCCCGCTCGGTTTCGAGGGAAATTGACTTATCTGGCTGGCAGATGTCGGGTGATAGCGTGTACCTGGAAATTGGCGTGGGATGTGATTTGAATACACGGCAATTTTCGATTTCCATAAACGGAAATACAACGTTGGAATTTTCCAATCCTCAGGTTCAGTCGGCCCGGACCGTCCAGGTCGCTTTACCAGTAAATGAAATAACTTCAACGATCGAAATTTCCTTGCAGGGAAAGGCAGAAAACAACAGGGTTGCACTGTCCTATGTCAAGGTCAGTATGGAGATGGAAGCGGAGCATTTTCTCGATTCACCAAATGGACGATTTCGGATAAAGGCGGAAGGAATGACTCATCGGTTGGCCCTACCGGCAAATGCCAATCCTGCGCCCATTTACAATCTGAGAAGGGGAACTTATTTTTTGTCGAATGCCAGTGGGTCCTCGGCTGAATACAATTTGGAAGGTGGAGTAGAAGACGAATTCAGTGTCTTCAAAAATCCCTATCCTGTTCAAAATGTCAGTCGGGTGGTATTCGAGGATTACCTGCAGAAGGATTTTGACTACCTCATCATCACCTCGGACTTTTTCATGGTGGACAGCAGTCAATCCAACCACATCTACGAATATGCCAGTTACCGGAATTCCGAAGCGGGTGGTTCGTTTCGGACCGGGGTGGTCAGCATCGAGCAACTTCGGGATCAATATGTTTATGGCATTGAGGGCCACCCTTATGCCATCCGGAATTTTGTCAGTCAGCTGATCGAATCAGACCTGTCGGTCCGGTTCGTCAATATCATTGGCAAAGGTATGGGTTACGGCTATCTCCGCTCGGCTGCAGACTATCAGCGATATCACTATCGGTCGCATTTCGTGCCGACTTTCGGGCACTATGGATCGGACAATCTTCTGATGGCGAGCAAGGACCAGAGTGTGCCCCGGATCCCAGTTGGGCGTATTCCGGTGACCCGGGTCGAAGAGATCGGATTCTACCTCGAGAAGGTTCGAACTTACGAATCGACCCTCCGTCAGCCCGATCAGAATGAGGACCGCACGTGGATGAAACGGGTCATGCATTTCAACGGAGGAGACCGCAATATTTATTCTACCATCTCAAATTTCATGGACAACCTGGGGAATGAAATGCAGCGGGACAGTTTTGCAGCCCAACTCATATCGTACTACAAAAGCAGTTTTGGCAGTGCAGAAGTACCGGAGCGGGATGAAATTTTTTCATACATCAATGAGGGTGCGGCGCTGATCACCTTTTTTGGTCACAGCGCTTCTTCCAGTCTGGATTTCAACATCGACATCATCGAAGAATACGGAAATGAAGGCCGGCTACCGGTGTTCCTGGCATTGGGTTGTTCGAGCGGTAATATTTTCCTGCCGGGCAAAAATCTGGCAGAAAAATTCATCCTGACGCCCGATGTCGGGTCGATTCTATTTCTAAGTACCGCCACCTCGCAATATCTTTCCAATCTTCAGAATCTGGCGCGCCATTTTTACCGGGAATTCGGATCGGATCAGTACGGAGCTCCGTTGGGATCAATTGTCCGGAAAACGCTGTCCGATCTGGGCAGATTTCAGAAGCATCTTCAGGCTGTTTTTGTATTTGCAGGCGATCCGGCCATCCAGTCCTACCACTTTGGAGGTCCGGATTTTACCTTTGACCCGGGTTCGGTACGGTTGTCTCCCGTGCGGCCCTCTCTGGTGGACGATAATTTTGTCCTGGAAGTGGACGTCCGGAATCAGGGATTGTTGTATACGGATACCTTTTCCGTACTGGTCCGTCAGCAATTCCCGGACGGATCTTTACGCACGCTGGATACGATGGACATCCATGTGGATGGATTTGATCAGACGTTGGAAATCCGGGTGCCGGTATCGGATAATATGGAAGGGAAGAATACATTTTTCCTGACCATAGACCCCTTTGGCGAAATCACTGAGTTTCCGGCAGGTAGTGGAAAATCGAATAACGAATTGGAACAAAACGGAAGCCCGGGTTATGATGTTTTTGTTCAAAATACCACTTTGCAATTGATTTACCCCTACGATCAGGCTATCATCCCGGATCAGCGGCCGATACTGGAGATTTTTAATGGCAACATAGAATCCGATACCCGGAATTATGTGATCCAACTGGACACCACGCCGTATTTCGATTCACCGGGCCAGCGTTCTTTCAACCACTCCAGCCGTCAGGCGAGAATATTGGTTCCCCTTGAAATGGATTTGGAGGAAGAAGTGGTGTATTACTGGCGGGCACGGTGGGCACAGGATAGTGTATTTACACCCCCCAAATCGTTCGTGTATTTAACTGGTCGGACGGGTTGGAATCAATCGCACTACGGTCAGTTCCTGCTCGATAGCTTGTCCGGCATTTCTATTGAAAATAGTAAGATGGATTTTGGTCGGTTGCAGAATGTGTATAAGTTGGATCATGGCCACAAGAAAGCAGATAATCTGTTCAATGAAATTCATAGACCTCGATTTTTCCGAACAGCCAATCCAGCGCTCAATGTCTCGATATTCAAGCCCCGGGAGAACACCTGGGTTAGAAATACAAAGCCGGGGCTGCACGGTAGTATCTGGCCCGTAGCCAGCGATGATTATTTATTCACATTTGTGTACAGGCCTTACAGCCAACCGCACCGGGAAGCCGTTCTGGAACTCATTGAGACCGAAGCTGAAGAAGGCGATTACATCCTGTTCTGGAATACAACTCTGGGTGGAAACAGTCCAAAAGGAGAAACCTGGGCGTTGGATTCCATTGACAACCAGGGAGTCAACCTATTTAATTATTTTGAAAAACAAGGGGCGACGCAGATCAGGGCCCTGGAGGAAGAGGATCGAAGGGCATACTCGCTCATCTACAGAAAGGGAGGTGAAGTGGTCACAGAGATCCTTGGTGATTCGGCTGGAATCAACGTGGAATATGTGAACCTGTATTCTTTTGGAGATCGGGGAACTACCTGGTCGGGCGGGATTAAACTACTTAAGTCTCTGGAAAGTTGGGAAACCGGTGTGGAACCTTCTGGGGCAGATACCGTTACAATGTCCCTCCAGGTGGGTACGAAGACTGTTGAAAGTTTTTTTGACAGAACATCGGCAAGGACTCAAACCGGATCGTTGGAAGGGGTAGAAAATGAGGTGTTTAGCTGGGAAACATCCGTACGGGATATCGAATCACGGACCTTTCCGTCATTTTTCCGAAGGGTCATTGGTTTGTTCCGGCCGGACTGGCGGTTGACCAATCTGCCAGAAACACCCCTGGTAGATACCGCCGCACTTCACGACAATCAGTTATCGGTTCACTTTAAAGTGGCCGCAGTGGGGAACCCGGAAACAGATTCAATCCCGGTGTTGGTGGAATTGTTCAACGGAACCCGGACCTGGACCCGACGAATTTCAGTGGCGACGGAACAATGGGATAAAGATTTGCATCAGTCCTGGACGATTCCTTCTGAATTGAACGGAGCAGCCGTGCTGAAACTAACGGTAGATCCTGATAATGACTGGCTGGAAGCCGAAGAAAACAATAATGCCATTTTCCGGAATTTTGATATTCGGGGGGATCGGATCGCGCCGGCGGTGAATGTACTGTTTGACCAACAAACCATACTCAATGGAGATATTGTGGCACCCAATGCCCTAATCACTGTGGAGATGTCCGATTTTCCTAATGAGAATCTATCCACAGAACCGGACTTCGAATTCGAAATTCAAAAGCCCTCCGGTGCACTAATAAAAATCGAAAAAAACCACCCCGATTTAACCCTTCATACTACCGACGAAGGGGTGGAACTTCGTTACCAGAGTGATTTTGATGAAAATGGATTGTATGAGCTACGGGTCAGGGTTCGTGATGAACTGGGAAATGTACAGGCCACCGATTATCTTATCGATTTTGAGGTGATCCTCGAAAATAGTGTCAGCGAAATCCTGCCATACCCCAACCCATTTGTGGATGCAGTTCGATTCGCTTATACCCTTACAGGTCGCGACGAACCGGAAGTGTTCCGCATTATGATCTATACCCCGAGTGGTCGACTGGTAAAGGAAATCACGAAGGCTGAATTCGGTCCTATGCGGATCGGACGTCACCTGTCAGAGTATGTGTGGAATGGTCGGGACAACTGGAATCAGGATCTGGCACCCGGGGTGTATTTGTATAAAGTGATATCAAGAGATAGCACTGGCGAAGATTTTGAGAAATTTCAAATTGGTGAACTACAGGAAGGAAATTATTTCAAAAACGGGATCGGGAAAATGGTGAAGTTGAGGTGACCCCGGACAGGAGGGGGAGTGAAAATGGATTATATAAGTGAATTACAGGAGTGGGAATGCGAGTGGCGCCTATCCTTCATCGACCACCACCATCGTAGTCCGGAATTCGACTACTTTATCGTGGAAATGTTCATATAGGTGCTGATTGTGATCGTTTTCGTATGCTTCCTGATATTTCTGCAGCCGGTTTTTATCTTTTACCAGGAATTGCAGACTGTACGTCGGTTCATCGGTATGCCCCAGACCGATCAGTTTGTGTAACCGGTAGGACAAAAAACACCCCGATTGCATAATGGCAGGCAGATGTTCTGAGACCATCCAAAGCCGCCATTTGTCCACATACCGGGGATCCACGACGTAGGTGATATTGTACGCTAGCTTCAATTCTGATTGAATGGTGGTGACGACAAGGTGTCGTTCGGTGATTGTTGCAGACTGTCCTGATCAGGTCTTTGGAGTCCGGTTTCAGCGCCCAGTACAGACCTCAATTCCCGGAATTTCTTTCTCGCATCAACCGCAAATGTGCTGTTGTCAAAATCGATGAATATTTTCTCGAAAGTCGCCATAGCCTTTTCTGGCTCATCGAGCTTATCGAGGTAAAGTTGGGCAATGGAAAATAATGCATTATCAGCCCATATGCCTTCCGGATACTCATCCGCCACCTGTTCGTATTTCGTCAGGGCTTCCGGGTATTTTTGATTGTCCTCCAGGATCTGCGCTTCCAGATAAATGATGTCGTCCCGGAGATTGTGCTCTTCGGGAAGTGCCGAGCCCAGACTGTCCAGCAGAGCAAGGGCCTTCTCGTCTTCATTTTTGAAATGGAGAAAATCTGCAGCGGCGTATGCCTTGAGATTCTGTTCAGTGGTATCCAGACCCAGATTGTCAATGATGAAAATGTTCATATCGATCGCATCATTGGCAATCAACCGGGAAGTAGCGGCTCGCAATATGTCAAATTGGCTTTGTGCCCACTCAAAATCACCCATATAGTAAGATAATTTGGCATTTTTGTATCTGGCCAGTTGGCCGGTTTCATCCTCCTTATGTTCCTTGTCGACCTGAGAATACAGCAGCGTAGCTTCCCATCGGTCTCCCGTGGAAAGGTAGATATCGGCCAGTAGGATTTTGGATGCGCTGAGTAGATTTTTGTTGATTCCGGTAATAGCGATCAGTTTTTCCAGGGTGTGAATGGCTGCCGTATAATCGTGCAGTTCAAAAGCCTGGATTTCAGCTATGTTTTTGATGAGTGGCGCGGTCAGTCTGTTATATCCCAGGCTGTCAGCCAATTTTAGATAGATTTCGGTCAACTCACGGACCTCAATTTGTTTCTGTGCGTCGGGCAACTGATTCAGCAAGACATTACGCGCCTGGAGTATAGATTCGTGAGAAGAATAGTAATAGGGAGAATGACGACCTTTATCCACAATGATGTATTCGAAAATACGAATGGCATCATCGAATTCATCTGCCTGCATGGCATTTTGACCCAGACGAAAGAGTCGATAGCCGTTTTCTTGTTTTCGTTTATCTATGGATCTAAGCTGTCGGTAGGCCATGGCGTAGTTGTCACTTTGAATATACGCCCACGCTAGTATCTCATTGAACCCTTCACTGCTGCTGTCCTGCAGTTTTTGAATGACCTTTTGCTCCAGTTCGTCCAGGAAGTCATCCGGCAGATAGCGTTGAAAATAATTGAGCACAAAGGACACGCTTTCGGGTCGGTAATCCACCGCATCCAGATAACTGTCGATCATGTTGCTGTAATCACCCAGTCGGTAATAAAGCGAGGCCATAGGAAGCGTGTAAGAGGGATGAATTTTTCCTTCTTTACGCGAGGCTTCATATGTTTCCAGTGCATATTCGTATTTCCCCCTTTCCTGAAACTCCTGCGCGAGGCGGGCTATGGAAGAAGGATGACTGGCAGCTACCTCGATGGCCTGTTCAAAAGCCTGAGTGGCTTCTTCCGGTTCCTCTTTCAGTTCAAAGATATTTCCGCGGAGATAAAAGTTGACCGGATCACCGGGAAAACGGCGGATTCGCTGGTCGATCTGCACCAGTGCCTCGTCGTATTTACGCAACTGCGTCAGGCAATCCATGA
>CBFGVZ010000083.1:0-14930 GCA_965652315.1 uncultured Saprospiraceae bacterium
CCATCAGAGATTCCTGTTTCGATTTTCGTACGGACAAAATCATCTCCATTTTGCACTTCCACAAAGGTATCATCCCCTTCATAAATGATATCTCGCTCTTTGACAGCAAGTACGCTGTCCCGTTTGTTTATGATAATATCGCCGTTGGCACTGTATCCTGCTCTCAGAAAACGTTCGCCCGTCTGCCTGACCGCTGCCCGAACTTCAAACTTGACAGTTCCTTCCTCTTTGACCCCTTTGGGTGAAATATACTCCAGAATAGCTTCAAACTCGGCATCCGGAATAGCACCGATCTTCAATAAAATAGGCATCCCCACTTCAATGGAACCCACATCCGCCTCATCTACTTTGCCCTCAAAAATCAAAGTCTCCATATCGGCGACCGTAGCGATTGTAGTTCCTTCGTTGAAATTGTTTCGTTCGATTACCGAAGCGCCTTCTTCCAAAGGCACATCCAGGACCATTCCGGACACGGTAGAACTCACCTCATTGGCCACCTGTTTGGAATTTTGATCGACTCCTTCTCTCAGCAGTCGGAGATTTGATACCGCACTGTTGAGCTCCTGCTGCGCGATGTCGACCTGTGTTTCGTACTGTGAAAGGCTATTGGAGGAAGTGATCTTGGCGTTTTCAAATGCATTTCGACGCAGTTCGAGATCAAGCTTATACTGATTGTACTGTTGTTCGGATATAACACCCGCATCGAACAGCTGCCGTTGCCGGGCTTCCTCGACCTGCGCATTTTCAAAGTTAGCCCGGGCGGTTTCCACGTCCAGGTTCTGGCTGTGGATGGTTTCCTGGCGTGCCAGTTCCCGTTTCGCATCCTCCAATCTCAATCGGGCCAAATCCACCTGAGACTGAGCCTGATTGACGTTCACCTGGCTGGGGACCAATTGGATCCGGGCGATAATGGTTCCTTTTGTAATGGTATCTCCTGCTTCGACGAAAAGTTGGTCCACCACACCGGATACCTGGGGCTTGATATTGATCTCCTGCCGTGGATTGATGGCACCGGTTGCAACAACCTTCCGGGATATGTCCATGTATTCAGGTTTTTCGGTGGCATTACCGGCGGCCTCACCTTTGTTCTGGTTGATAAAATAAAACACCAGTCCAGCTGTCAATACAGTCAATAAGGCAATCGTGGCGATAAAACATCCTTTCTTCATTGAATTATTATTTTTTATTCATCTTTTAATGCAATAACGGGGTTGACCCGCGCAGCCATCATAGCCGGAATCAATCCGGCCAGCGTACCAGCGATAACCAGTATCACCAATGACCCGACAGCCACTAATAAACTCACCTCCGGATTGTAAAACATCTGGATATCCACATTGGCAGATTCCATAATGGCATCTATTCCACCGATGACTATCGTTCCGGCCAACAGTCCGAAATACCCGGACAGTACAGTGATGAAAACAGACTCCGTCAATATACTCCGTATAATACTGGCCGGGGTAGCACCGATGGCTTTTCGTATTCCTATTTCTTTTGTCCGTTCTTTTACCGTGATTATCATGATATTACTTACACCAACTACTCCGGCGATCAAAGTACCAATCCCCACGATCCACAGGAACAATCCAATACCATTGAACAGGCCATTGATTTTATCAAACTGTTCTTCCAGATTAAACCCGCCGATTCCACGTGGATCCTCCGGTGCGACATGGTGGCGTCGTTTCAATATCGAATTCACCTGACCCTCAATCTGGCTGACCTTATATCCCGGCTTTGCGGACAGGGCAAAATAATGTATCTGACCATTCGTACCAAAGGTCCGGTGCATCGTCGTGAGGGGGATCACGGTGGTTTCCAGGTCACCCTCGGTCCAGGGCTTGATCTGCTCCGGTCCGAAAATTCCCACTACCTTAAATTCCACGCCATTCGCGGTAACGTACTGACCGATCGATTGTGCCCATTTACCGGCACCGAATAAGACCTCTGCCACGCGTTTCCCCAGTACTATCACCTTTCGGGATTCGGTCACATCGGAAGGCTGAATATACCGACCTTTGTACACCCGATACCCCTCTACTGTGATCATTTGGGTCAATTCCCCTCTGATCTGGTAACTTTCTGCCGTTTCTCCCTTGGTGATGGTTCCGGGGATGGTGGTTCGCGGTGCAATGTACCCTACCCCATCCACATTCTCCATCAGGTATTCCACGTCATCCATATTGAGCCATGGCGTGCGGCCGGGCTGAAAACCTTTATATGGGAGGGAAGTACTGCTCGTCCACACGTACATCACATTTTTGGCATGATTTCCAAAATCACGAAACACTGCATTGCGCAGCCCAGAGCCCATTCCAAGCATGAATATTAACATGAAAATCCCCCAGAACACGCCCAGAGCAGTCAACGCAGTCCGAAGCTTATGCTTTCGAAGCGAATCCATTATTTCCTGCCATGTATCCCGGTCAAACATTGTCTATCTTTATTTCCTTTATTCGGTCCGCATCGCTTCCACAGGATTGATCTTTGCTGCCTGACTAGCGGGTATCAATCCGGCCAGAGTCCCCGCAATCACCAGGATCATTACCGCCGAAATGCCCACCAACAGATTGATCTGAGGACTCCTGAAAAATTCCGATTCGATTCCACTGATCAGATAAAGAATCACTACTCCGCAAAACAATCCCATATATCCCGCTATCGATGTGATAAAAATCGCTTCGGACAACACCATCGAAATAATGGATCCTGGAGTGGCCCCCAAAGCTTTGCGCACACCGATCTCCTTGGTTCGGTCTTTCACAATGATCAGCATAATATTACTCACTCCCACGATCCCCGCCAAAATACTGCCTATTCCGACAAACCACAAAAATGCCTTTATCCCCAAAAACAGGTTCAAGAAGTTTTTGTAGTTTTCGTACTGATTTCTTACATATATTGCCCGTGTATCGGTAGGGTTAAACTGGTGATTGACAGCCAGGATTTCCTTGATACCTTGTTCCAGATCGGTGACCTGTTTCTCGGTCATATCTCCTGTGATCAAAGCCAGGTTGCTGATATCCCGGGTGCCCTGATAGACGACCTGCCCTACACTGATCGGGATCAGAATTTCACGTTGCGCCTGATCACTTTCCTCGTCGAGCGTCACTCCGATAACCGAGTAAGCTGTGGAATCCAATATGATTTGTTTCCCTATGGGATCCTCCTCTCCAAACACATCCTGGCGTACAATGTCCCCTATAACGGCGACTTTCCGGATCTCTTTCTCGTCCCGTGTGTTGAGGAAGCGTCCTTTGATCACGTTCGTATTTTCGATAAATCGCATATCCGGATGCACCGCCCTAACAGGATAACCCAGACTTTTGTCTTTGTATTTAAGGATCTGGTTCCCACTCAAAAATACACGACCGGCGATGTGGGGTATCTGGGGAAAACGTTCCTGTATATCCTCCAAATCATCGTTATTGAGAATGATCCTTCTGTCCTGTGGCAAACCATTGAATTCGACGGATGTTCTTCCTCCATAAATCCAAATGCTATTGATGGCATCGGACTGAAATTGAAAGGCTATTCCATTCTGCAAGCCCTGGCCGGCTCCCAGTAGGATTACCAGCATAAATATCCCCCAGAAAACACCGAGCGCGGTTAATGCCGTACGCAGTTTGTGCTTGCTGATCGAGATAAAGATCTCATTCCATTTATCCGTGTCGATCCACTTCATGCGCTCTGGGGTGTTAAAATAACGCCATCCTGGATTTCAATGATCCGGCGGGTTTTGTCCGCGATATCTTGTTCGTGGGTTACGATCAGAACCGTCTTCCCCTGTCGGTTGATCTCTTCGAACAACCCCATCACTTCGTGAGAAGTTTTAGAATCGAGGGCACCAGTAGGTTCATCCGCGAGCAGTACTTTGGGTTGGGTGACCAGCGAACGGGCGATCGCTACCCGCTGCTGCTGACCGCCGGACAACTGTGTGGGCAAATGCTCCGCCCAGTCCTTCAGACCGACCATTTCGAGGTATTCCATCGCCATCTCATTTCTGGTACGACGATCAATGTTTCGATAATACAGGGGTAAGGCCACATTTTCGACCGCACTTTTGAACGTCAGCAGGTTAAAGGATTGAAATACAAATCCTATAAACTGATTGCGATAGTATGCTGCCTGCTTTTCTGACAGGTTTTTCATAAGCTGACCTCCGAGGTAGTATTCCCCCGAATCGTATTCGTCCAGTATGCCCAGGATGTTGAGCAGAGTCGATTTACCGGAGCCGGACGATCCCATAATTGAAGCAAATTCTCCTTCTTCGATCTCCAGATCGATGCCTTTAAGGACTTCCAGGCTCGTATATTCAGTTTTGTAGGCTTTGCGTATATTTCGAAGTGATATCATCTGATCCGGTTCATGTATTCATCGTAGAACGAATATGTGCTTTAAATTATGGTTTGGTCAAAAAGTTCGTCCAGAAACCAACTTTTATCGACCAATTCGGCTCCTTTCTGCTCTATTTTTGGAAAAAGTCCTGGATTTCTGCGTCGTAATCCGGAATAGCACCCTTCCGGGATGCCACGAAAGCGCCCAGGCGATTGCCATGTTCCAATGCTTCCTCAATCCCCGCTTCAGCCATCCAACTATCCAGAAAACCCGCATTGAAAGCATCACCGGCACCGATCGTATCGGCTATTTCAATCTCTACTGCGGGCCGAAAAACCATTTCGCCCTGGTACCAGGCCTGAGCTCCATCCTTTCCCAGGGTGTACAACACTGCATCCAATTGGTAATCTGCCTGCAACCGCCTGGCAAAATCGGTTGGTCCCATTTCTACCTTGTAAAGCAATCGGGAACAGATCCGGATTTCTTCCGCATTGAATTTGGCGATATGGGCAAATCCGAGAGAATTTTCAAGAATTATTTTGTTGAAAAAATGCTGCCGTAGATTACAGTCAAAATATATCAATTCCACTTCCAATTCCCGGAAAAGGTTTGCATAAAAATCCTGGTTGTGTGCACTTCTCTGGGCCAGGGAGCCAAAAGCAAGCACCTTCCATTGCATTTTCCGGAGGGCATTGAAATCAGCCTCCAGAAAATCCCAGGCTACATCCCGGACGATCTCATATTGCGGCTCTCCATCCTCAAAAGCAACCAGGACGGTTCCCGTCGGCCTGGTTTTTTGGCGGACAATCAGGTCGGTTCGCACGTTCAGTTCCTCCGCCTCCTGTATAATCCGGTCACCTAGCCTGTCTTCCCCCACGGAAGATAAGATATAGCTATGGTGGCCCAATTTGGCCATGTGCGCTGCCACATTGAAAGGAGCACCTCCCAATTTGTATTCATCCTCAATAACATCAAACAGCACCTCTCCTACAGCCAGAATTTTATGTTGCATTTTCTATTCTTTATACTTTATAATCAGATCTGTGGCAAACTCCGAAAGACAGACATGCCAATCTTTGTACGCATTGTTTTAATCGAAGTCAGATAACTAAAGCCTTCAATGAACAACCCGAAGTTAAAACTCTTCAGTTGATAAGTCAGATATTCAGCCCCTTAATTTTACGGATTGTACGAGCGACGCTAAAAAAATTGGCGAGCGGTAACGTTCTAAATATTAAATTATTCCAGGTCATATATCAATATTAAGATTGCGTCGTTATCAATTTTGTTAAAGAAGTCGGAGACGGGCTTAAAAATGCACCTCCAGACAATGCAGAATAAATTACCAATGTTTAACAACCTTAAATACTTTAGAAATGAGTAGATTAATCAAATTCTTATTTACGGGATTATTTGGATTGCTTTTCGTGGCTGGGTTACAGGCCCAGGAACAAAAAGCCAGCCCGGCGAAGGAGGCTACCGGTAAAATCGGCGATGCCATGGTCACGATCAAATATAGTAGTCCAGGCGTCAAAGGCCGTACGATCTGGGGTGAACTGGTTCCCTACGATGCCATCTGGAGAGCCGGTGCCAACGAGGCTACCACTGTCACTACTGATAAGGCTTTACTGGTAGAAGGTCAGGAATTGCCGGCCGGAACCTATAGTTTTTTTCTCATACCCAAGGAAAATGGCCCCACAACGGTCATTTTCAACACAGTGGCAGAACAATGGGGGTCGTACAATTACGATGAAAGCAAAGATGCCTTGCGGGTAGAAGTTGAGCCAGAAGAAAACAGCATGACTGAAAGGCTGGAATACAAAGTTAACGAGGATGGAATCGTCGTAGCCTGGGAAAAATACAAACTGCCCATCGATATTTCGGTAAAATAATATATCAAACCGTTAGCGTACGCCACCTGCACTTAAAATGTGATGCGTACATAGGGTTATACGAAAGCGATAATGCGAAATACCGTTATCGCTTTTTTTAGTTGCAAACAACCCGTTCTTTCACTATGTTTGTCTGAATGACCAGGTTTACAATTCATGCTGTTTTACTCCAATTCTTTTTGGTCCCTTTCACGCTACTTCTACCTGCCTCGTTAACAGGTCAGGAAATCTACATCCCGATAGATGGCGCTGTTTACAAAATCGATGTCAATCAATGTGAGAAAGAGTTGATTGTGGATCTCAACGGATACAGGGAAGACAATCCAATGATTAGTAGTTGTGTATTCCATCCGGATGGAAGTTTATACATCTTCACAGAAGCATACATTTATAAATACATAGTACTCCAACGAGAATTTTCAAACCGAATAAGATCAAATCGAATTGGGATTCCGTGGCCATTTTATGCTGCAATTGATGATCAAGGATCATTTTATATTTCATCCGGACAGGTAGACCAGATTCAGGATTTCATGCTGGAAGAGCAAAGAGGAATAAATTTCACCACGATAGAGAATTTTAAAACATTACATGACAGGTATATCGGTGGATTCATAGACGATTACCTTTTGTCAAGTTCTATGGGTGAGCACAACGGATACCACCTGTGGGATCTTGAGGGATATAATGAATTTTACCAATATGAGGCGGACTATGACTTCGACATGATCAGGCCTGTGTTATATTACCCGCCATGTGAGGAACCTAAGGTAATAGGAATAGGCAAAACCGAATCCAGTTCTTACCATTTACTGATGATGGATCACCAGTCGATGACCATCACCGAACTTTGCGAAGACCTTGATCTGGATCTCCCCGAATTCTATGTACAAATGGGAACAACCACCGGTTTCCGGCAGTCGGGATTGAGATTGGATCTTGACCAGGATAATTCTTCCTTTCATCTGACCGACGGGTATTATGATACTTTATCCAATTGCAGCGAATTCATTCCCTTATGCGATGATGATATCCTGATTACGACCTGTGGCCAAGCCATCGACTCCATTGGATACACGCTTTATAATTATGATATTGATCCATTGGAAAGTGAAAATTTATTCATTGAAAATGCTATCCGGAGGTCTCCTTCCAGATGGATTTGGAAGAACCCATATGGCCATGATATGGAAAAAGTAAAAAACCATATGAGATCAGCGAAATACGTATTAAATGATAACCATGATTTCGATCATACTTCCAGGTTCTTCAGAAGCGTGGTTATTACTCTGTATTCCGGAAATGATAGTACTTCTTCCTGGACCGTCATTGTTTTTAAAGACGATTCATTTTACGCCGGGAAGGATACGGCCATTTCATACTGTCCCGGAACAATCGATATAAATTTGAGGAATTACCAGAGCGAAGGGACATTCCAGGATGGGTACTTTATACCTGGCCTCAAGGAAGATTGGACGTTTCAACCGGGTGTGGATGCCGACGGTACGTATTTATATATTACAGGCAATGCAACATGTGCTGATACCGCGGTTTATACGATCCGGGCGATTTCTCACTCCATTTCGATGCCGGACACTCTTGAAATTTGTCCGGAAGGTTCAGCGACAATTGGATTTCCACCGGGTCAATTCAGTGATATACACTGGTGGGATGGATCAAAGGGAGATTCGATCCACGTGACAGCGCAATATGCCGGTAGTAGACATTTTGAAATATTATTTGAAGATTGTCGATTAATGGATTCCATATTGATATTGATCACTCCGATGAACGATATTGCAGGTGCCGACACTGTGCTGGCCTATTGTCCGGGAGATCCGGAGATCGATTTGTCCAGATATTCAACAGCACCGTCACCGGGAAACGAAAGGATAGTGCCGGAGTTGCACCTGGGAGGTTGGCTCTTTTCTCCCGGAATAGACCCTCCGGGTGATTATTTGTATATTGTGGATAGAATGGGGTGTAATGATACTGCCGTTTTTACACTAAATCAGACCGCTACACAGGAATTACCATTTGAACCCGTATTTCAGTGTGTAGGCCAGGAAGTCCGCGTAGGGCTACCTTCCGGAATGTATACGGATATCCAATGGTGGAATGGTGACAGGGGGGATTCCACGGTAGTGATGACTGGAGATCCCGGGCCTTTTTATGTGGAGGCAGAAAAGGATGGATGTATTTACCGCAACGATTTTGAGGTAATCGAAAATGATCCCGGTGATTTTATCAATGTCTTTCCAGATACGGTTGAGCACTGCCCGGGAGAGGCATCGCAATTGTCCGTAATGAATATGGATTCTGTAATATTCAACGGACATATTTTGATGCGTGGAGAACCCATTTTGATACCGGACCCAGGACCACATACGTTGATTGGTTTCAATGAAGGTTGTGTACAAAGTAAAAATATATATTCCCACCTCATAAAAGATCCATCCGCGTTATATCACGAATTCATATACTGGTGTCCGGATTCCCCGCTCACCCTTGTCTTGCCCGGGAATTCATCAGATATATCCTTTTCATGGACCGACGGGATGTCCACACCAGAAAGGGAGGTGTTGGATACCGGATATTATGAGTTTACCATTTTATCCAAGGGTTGTTCGTTCCAGAGTGGGTTTTCTATTCTCCCAGCGGATAACACAAATTGCCGAACCGATGATTGCATCATCGTAATCCCCAATGCCATTTCCCCGAATGGAGATGGATGGAATGACGACCTGGAAGTGATCTTACCCGGAAAGTGTGGTATTGTGGAGCTTTTTGAAATCTGGGATAAATGGGGGAATCTATTGTATAATGGTCCGATGACTTCTTATCATGGCTGGAAAAACCTTATACCCGGTCCATACGTAGTCCGCATTTCGTTCCAGGATCATTCCGGAAGAACACAGTTTCAAAGCCAAACGCTGACCGTCATTCATTAACCCGGATTATGCATTGTATGTGAATTATCCAGGTGCGAGGCATGAGCCGAGAATGTAGGCCCAAAATCCTGTGGACGTTGAATAAAGGAAGTCTCGGGATGGGCCAGAAATTTCCTCAATCAATGGCCAATACTATTGGCATTCAATATAATATATCTTTTTCAGACTGTATGTGGTGAATGATTCGGCTAAATCAGTCTTCCTTCTTCGGTGTATGTACCAACAGAGATACTTCGTTGCGTAATACTTCTACAAATCCCTGCTCGATCTGGAACGTTTCCGATTCACCGTTGGACTTCCGGATCTCCACGACTCCTTTGGTCAGAGCGGACACGATAGGGGCGTGGTGTTCCAGGATCTGGAACTTTCCGTTGATCCCGGGCACCGAAACCGATGTGATTTCACCGGAAAATAACCGTTCATCAGGTGTCAAAACGTCAAGTACCATTTATCAGGCTTTTTCTGCTTCCGCAATCATTTTCTTACCGCGCTCTATGGCTTCATCGATGGTCCCCACCAGGTTGAAAGCTGCTTCGGGGTATTCATCCACTTCGCCATCCATGATCATATTGAACCCACGAATCGATTCCTCAATGGGAACCAGTACCCCTTTCAATCCCGTAAAGGCTTCCGCTACGTGGAAAGGCTGGGAAAGGAAACGCATCACCCGGCGGGCCCGGTGTACGACGATTTTATCCTCATCACTAAGCTCCTCCATTCCGAGGATAGCGATGATATCCTGCAGTTCTTTATTCCGTTGTAGCAGGTTGATCACCCGCTGTGCGGTATTGTAATGTTCGTCGCCGAGAATCGATGGCGTAAGGATCCGCGATGAAGACTCCAGGGGATCTATAGCGGGATAGATACCCAGTGAAGCCAGTTTCCGGCTCAGTACCGTAATGGCATCGAGGTGGGCAAACGTAGTCGCAGGTGCCGGGTCGGTCAAGTCATCCGCAGGGACGTACACCGCCTGCACGGAGGTAATCGATCCCCGCTTGGTCGAAGTGATCCGCTCCTGCATGAAACCCATTTCGGTGGCCAGCGTAGGCTGATAACCCACTGCTGATGGCATCCGGCCAAGCAATGCCGAAACCTCTGATCCTGCCTGAGTAAACCGGAAAATATTATCTACAAAAAACAGGATATCCCTTCCTCCTGCAGGATCGCTCATATCTCCGTCCCGGTAGTATTCTGCAACAGTCAGACCAGACAAAGCAACTCGTGCACGCGCACCGGGAGGTTCATTCATCTGACCAAAAACAAAGGTCGCTTTGGAATCTTCGAGCTCTTCATAATCGACCTTGGTCAGGTCCCAACCACCTTCTTCCATAGACTTCATGAAAGCTTCGCCGTATCGGATAATGCCGGCTTCGAGCATTTCCCGCATGAGGTCATTTCCTTCCCGTGTCCGTTCACCTACTCCGGCAAAAACCGAAATTCCGTCGTATCCTTTAGCAATATTGTTGATCAATTCCTGGATCAGTACCGTCTTTCCTACTCCGGCTCCACCGAACAAACCGATTTTCCCTCCTTTGGCATAAGGTTCTACCAGGTCGATCACTTTGATGCCGGTATAAAGGACCTCAGTATCAGTGGAAAGATCCTCGTATGAAGGCGGTTTTCGATGGATTGAATAGGCGTTGTCACCTTTTTCGGTGGGCCTCAGGCCGTCAATCGGTTCACCAACGACGTTGAATAGCCGCCCTTTGATCTGATCACCGATGGGCATCTTGATTTGGGATCCGGTGTCCTCCACTTCCTGTCCGCGCACCAATCCGTCTGTGGCATCCATGGCAATAGCTCGTACGCTATCTTCACCAAGGTGTTGCTGAACCTCCAGGATCAGGTCATCCTGTCCGTCTCTTTTTATCCTCAATGCGTTGAGAATTTCCGGTAATTTGGAGTTTTCATCCTGAAAACTCACGTCCACTACCGGACCGATGACTTGCTTAACTTTGCCTATATTTGCCATAAGAATTTATTGGATAAATAATCGATATAAATTTTGCGCAAAGATAGGCTTTTATATCGAATGGCAAAAGGAAGATTGAATATTCTGAAGAAAATCACCAGTGTGCTTCGGACCGTTCCCTAAGCAGTCATTCCGGAGTGGATCCCAAACCTTTCTGGTGGCCTGTCACCGTATTGGTTTTTATGACTGAATGGAGCGTGGCTGGGATTGCTTGCAATTGGCCGATCTGGATTGCAGAATATCGATTATCAGACATTTATTAAAAATGTACTACACTACAGATTTCATTTCGTATCATTTCCCCATTGTATAAAATATCAGTATGTCAAATTGGGATCAATCTTCCCCACTCCTCAAGCGATTGGTGTTGAAAAATCAGGATTCTTCCGCCGAGGATTACCAGGCGTTCGAAGCTGAATTGATCCGGCACCGGTTTTCCCGGCTTCTGGATCATTATCGTCCGGGAGAAATGGTCGAATACAAAACCATTACAGCTCCTACGATACCAGCAGAGGGAGAAATCGGTTTTTTGCTCGATTGTGGATATCCGGAATTATTCCTTGATAACATCCTTTACCATCTCCGCCGCTGCAAAAAAGTACTCCCACCGGCGCTGATGCCAGATGTGTTGGATTGGGTGGAAAATTTCCCCGTACTGGGGAAAATGCTCTATCGACAACATCCGGAGTTGTTACGAGCTCTGTCAGCTAGCACACAGGAGTGGATCTGGCTAAACCGAATCTTCCAACCTGGTATTACGCTGGCTCCCGGTACGCCCGGATATTATGACGCCCTCCGGGGGAAGATGCATCTGGCGCCGGGTCAAACTTCGGCATTTATCCGCAGCATATTTGAGGATCTCAATCCCCAACAACAGGCCCGAATGATCAGCATCCTGGGAATAGATGGTTCGGAGGAAACCCTGGAATTTATTGCCCCCTTAGTTCGCCATCGCAGGCAACCGGTCCGGCAGGCTGCCTTAACGGCCTGTATCCTGAAGAAGGAAGGATCGGTGTATGGTACACTCCGGGAGAGTTTGATTCAATATCTCCGTACATCAGAAGATCGGGTAAATTTCAAATGGTCCGGGCTTTCACTACCGGCATCCTGGAAGGCCCTCGCTGATGTTGCGGGTTTCAAGGCCCAACCTGATATCCTGATGGCACTAATCGATCCCGATGACCTCGCGGACCATTCTCCACAACAACTCCATGCCCGGTTCGTCCAGCCCCACATCCAGGCAGCTATCCTGCACCGATCCAGGAACACGCTGATATATCTCGGTCTTAAAATGCCTGAATTATTATGGAAACCGGAATTTACTGATGCGTTGGATCCGGAATCTGCCATTGCCATACTCCGTCAGCGAATGGTCGATGCCGGCACCTCTATTGACCAGGGTTTCATCAATCTGCTGGAAGCTGTACGGCCATTCCTGGATGAGGCGGATTCGGAAATCGTATGGCAAAGGGTGGTCCGGCAATGGAAGGATCTTCCGTTTACACTGACAGACCTGGATCTGGAGGTATTGGCCCTGCGCATCCATCCCAATAAGATCAAAGCGGTATGGCAGCATTCTATCCTGCAGGAATCTGCGGAAGCCCTCCAGATCTTCAGGCACGTGTTGAAAACCCGGCTGGATTTTTTGAAAAAGTGCTATAAGTAGTTCCAGTGGAAAGCACAAGAAGCGCCTAATCTTATCCATTGTTAATGAATGATACTATTTGTTGGTAATAAGAATTGAATCTTTGCCGTGAAGTAATCATTTGGTGAAAGTTTAAGCCACTCTTGTATCCGTGCTATTTATTTTATTAAAATATATTTTTATATATTTGTAATATAAACTTATAGCTTATGATGCTCAAATCTGAAATAGAGACCGCCTACGGCATACAGCAAGCCAATAAAGATGTCGTTTTCAAGGAAACAGCCCGTGAGCAACTGCAAGAGATCGACAAGAGCAGTCCCTATGTCCAGGTCATCTCGGGTGTGAGAAGGTGTGGTAAAAGCACGCTGCTGAAGATGCTGATGCGACACTATAGGCACACGGCATATCTCAACTTTGAAGACCCCCGTCTGATCAACTTTGAGGTGGGTGATTTTGCCAGGCTCGATGAAATCATCCCTGAAAATACCCAGGCCTTTTTTTTTGACGAAATACAAAACGTCGAAAAATGGGAAATCTATGTGCGCCAATTGCACGACTATAGTAAAAAGGTTTTCATAACAGGCTCTAATGCATCTCTGCTCAGCAAGGATCTCGGTACGCGACTCACGGGACGTTATCTCGCCGCGGAGTTGTTTCCGTTTTCATATACTGAATACCTGAAGTTTTCGAATAAAACAGGCAGTGCCGAGACCTTTGGGTTTTATCTGGAACAAGGGGGCTTCCCTGAATATCTGCAAACCGAAAATAACGAATCGCTCCAAAACCTGCTGAAAGATATCGTATTGAGGGATGTTGCCGTAAGATATGGTATCAGGAACACTAAAACCTTGCTGGAAATCGCCCTGTACCTGATATCCAATATCGGGAAAGAGACCTCGTACAACAATTTGAAGAAGGTGTTCAGTGTTGGCTCGGCCAATACTGTAATGGA
This sequence comes from uncultured Saprospiraceae bacterium, assembly GCA_965652315.1. Lineage (GTDB taxonomy): Bacteria > Bacteroidota > Bacteroidia > Chitinophagales > Saprospiraceae > Membranihabitans. The sequence continues at coordinate 13,757 of CBFGVZ010000083.1, forward strand.
TTACCTTACATGGTTAGAGGACTCTTACTTGCTGTTTTTTATAAAAAAATTCAGTTGGTCAGTCAAAAGCATGGCCGTCAATCCGAGAAAAGTCTATACGATCGACACAGGCTTGGCTCGGGCAAATTCCCTTAGTTTCTCCTCTGACTTCGGTCGCCTCTTGGAGAATGCGGTTTTTATTTATTTGCGCGCAAAGGGAAGGCCAATGTATTTTTTCAAAGAAAAGGGAGAATGTGATTTTATCATGTTCGAAAAGGGCAAAGCCATACAGGCTGTGCAGGTATGTTATCGTGTTGAAGATACCAACTTTGAGCGGGAATACGGCGGCCTTCTCGAGGCGATGAAATTTTTTAATCTCACCAAGGGTGTTATTGTCACCTTGGACCAAAAAGATAAGATTGAAAAAGAAGGATGTACGATCGAGTTGGTACCGGCGTATGAGTACGTGGCTGAGGTATAAGAGGGAACTAGTGGAACCTATTATTCACGCATTCCTTCAAGCTGCTTATTCAGTTCTTCTGCTCTCCTGAGCTGTAAGGCGACACCCATACGCGCCCATACGGGCCATCTATCTTTAAATAAACCAAGCTATCATCGGTATGGTCAGTAGGTGTCATTTCCGGTTCAACCACTCTCATGGTAACATTCGCTTTCCGGCTGAAATCATACAATAATTCGAAATTATTTTTCCGTAGGAAAAAAATAGAATCTCCTTGCTAATGGATGATAATTTGGGACGTATTAAATCCCGTATTCCTAAAATATGTAATATAGGGTATAGTATCTAGATGAGCACCTTCGGTATAGTGGGCTTGGATCTCAAGTATCCAGGCGTTTTTCTCCAGGACAACCGTATCTCCTACTGACTCAAGTGTCAAATAATATACCACCACTTAGCGCCGATGGGAGCCCATTCTTTGAAATCAGAATTTCCCGATTGTGCTCCTGCAAAATTTATGGTGAAAATACAAAGTAAAAGCATAAAAACATTACGACACCTCATAGACTACAGCTTTTGAACTTTATACCTTTTCGTAAATAATTGATTGTGTAGCTCGACAATATATAAGCCGCGGTTATATCCGGATGCATCTATTATGGTAAAAGTGCCGAAATCTGATCTGAGTTTATCTTCTCTGATCAACATATTAAATTGATCATATTGATATTTCAT
>CBFGVZ010000084.1:0-14909 GCA_965652315.1 uncultured Saprospiraceae bacterium
AGAATTTTGGATTGCGTGGAAATAATGTTTCCAATTTTTCCCTGGAATATTGTAGGTTTACTGGAACCTTCGGCACCAGTGCCGGGGCTGATGAGGGAGTCGTATCCTTTGCTGGTTTGACTGGTACAGCTTTGGTGAGATCCAGTAATTTGTCCGGTGGTCTGGAAGATATTATCCGGATCCAAAATACTTCCGGCATTCTGGATAGTCTGATCGTAGAAAATAGTTTTATCGGACTCAACAGCACCATACTGGGGAATGATGGCATACTGGTGCAGACAAATGGTACTGCGGTAGCGAATGTTCGTATTTCCGATACTGATTTTGCAGGTGCCCGGGGCGATTGTGTCCAGGTCAATGCACTGGGCACTTCAACCGCGGGGGTAAAGCTTCTACGATGCGATTTTACCAATGGCCATTCAAATATTGTAACCGCCGGAGGAGGGATTACATTGAGCGGGGGAGATAATATGAGTAATATTACCTACAATTATATTGTGGATGATTGTGTGTTCTCTGGTTCGGAGGGTTATTCCATCACGGCCAATTTCTTATCCAATCAGGGGATGATAACCGGTCGAATAACCAATAATACCATTAGTAATACCGTCAGTGGATTGTTAGCGGGAGGAGAAAAAAATGGAGCAGGCGGAGGAAAGCTTATCCATAAGGTAGTTATTTCCAATAATGCCATCACAGGCGTGTATGGGGGCTCGGGTATTTTGGTCGATGCCAGCAGAGGTGCCAGTATAGCCAGCAGGGCAGAGACGTATGCTATAGTGACCAATAATTCTGTGACGGGTATGACTATGAATGGATATACAGCTTTGCGGCTTTTGGTGGGTGGATCTGCTGTTAGTGGGGATTTTGCCTTTGTATGTGCTGATGTAAGCAATAATATATTCAATGCCTCCGGCCCTGCGTTTGCAACCAATGCCATCCAGGCAGATCAAGTCAGCAGTGATGCCCGGTACAATTTCCCTGGATATACGGGGAGTGCAAACGGAGAATTTGGGTGTGTAGCAGGGACTGCGTCTGCAGACCTGAGTGCCTATATGAGTGGTCGGGGGAATGTACTCACCAACGGCGCTTTCCCTTCTTACGCGGGGGGTGGAGTGGATGCAACGTTAGTTTGTGGGGCTTCAGGAAGTGGTGCAAATTGTGAGTAATGCTTTTACAAAAACAAAATATTATTTAGTATATTACAGGACAATAAAATAACACCATGGCAGAACCATTTCTTTCCGAAATTCGTATGTTTAGTTTTGTCTTTGCCCCGAAGGGTTGGGCTTTATGTAACGGACAATTGTTGCCCATTAACCAAAACCAGGCCTTGTTTTCGTTGCTGGGTACTACGTTTGGCGGGGATGGCCGGGTCAATTTTGCCTTACCTGATATGCGTAAGAGAACCCCTATTCATGTGGGGGCAGGTCACACGTTGGGCGAGCGGGGAGGGGAATCTGCGCACACATTGAGTATAACGGAATTACCCACCCATAGCCATACATGCAGTGCCTATTCAGATGAGGGGAATAGTCCCATCCCCGGGGATGCTGTACTGGCTTCCTACAATAATGGTTATGGCCCGGCGGAGTCTCTGGTTGCTCTGAATGGACAGACCATAGGCAATATAGGCGGGAGTCAGGCACATATCAATATGCAACCTTTTCTGACGCTCAGTTTTTGTATTGCTTTGCAGGGAATATTCCCTTCACCATCTTAATTTCTGATTTAAAAATATAAATTATGGCACAACCGTACGTAGGAGAAGTGAGGATGTTTGCGGGTAATTTTGCACCGGCAGGGTGGATGTTTTGTGAAGGCCAGTTACTGCCTATTTCGGAGAATGAAACCCTCTTTCAACTGATCGGCACAACATATGGCGGTGATGGACAATCCACTTTCGCCCTACCTGATCTGAGAGGCAGGTTGCCGGTACACCAGGGAAATGGATTTATTCTGGCGGAGACTGGCGGAGTGGAAACGGTTACACTGACCGTTCAGCAAATTCCTGCTCATACTCATCCTTTTATCGCCAGTGTGGCTACGGGTACCGATTCCAACCCTTCCAACGAGCTTCTGGCAGCCTCTCCTAATGTGAAGCTTTTTCGACCGCAGACACCAAATCTGCCCATGTTTGGAAATGCTATTAGCACTACTGGAGGAAGTCTACCACATGAGAATATGATGCCTTATCTTTGTGTTGATTTCATAATATCACTTTTTGGAATTTTTCCATCACCCTCATAAACCTTTCATCAAATGGCAGATCCTTTTGTAGCAGAAATCAGAATTTTTCCATTCAATTTTGCACCCAAAGGCTGGGCATGGTGCGATGGCCAATTACTACCGCTGAGTCAGAACACGGCACTTTTTTCCCTTTTGGGTACTACTTATGGTGGGAATGGGAAAAGTAATTTTGCTTTACCCGATTTACAGGGGAAGGCACCCATGCATCCCGGCCAGGGTCCTGGGTTGTCCTTACATGATCTGGGTGAAACGGCGGGGTCGGAGACCGTAACGCTTTTGGAAACCGAGATGCCCGCGCATCATCACAGCCTGATGGGCAGCAATTCCACCGCCACAGTGGGTATTCCGGACTCCGGATCTTCAATGGCACGGACAGATGGTCCAAATATTTATCAGGATAGTCCCAATTTCCGAACGGAATTGATGTCCCAGCAAGTAATTGCCCCGGCGGGTGGAGACTCTCCACACAATAATATGCAGCCATACCTGACGATGTACTTTTGTATCGCACTACAGGGAATATTTCCACCGAGAGGCTGAGATTGCTGGAATTTCAAAAAATGAAATCTCCCGTTGTACCGGATCCGGTTGCAATAGGTGGTGCGTATTGCCCTTCTGTATTGCTTTATTATAAAGGTTCTGTACATTTACACCGTTGGAAAGTATTTTTATGAATAAAGGATTGACTGGAAAGCTCGGTCAGATCAAGGGAGTTGGATTCAGGCCCATCGAATCGACCGATATGCTATTTCTGGAAAAATTGTACCGAAGTACGCGCGAGCAGGAACTGGATCAGACCGGATGGTACGAACAGCAGAAGGTGGAATTCATCCGTCAGCAGTTTCACGCGCAACACCGCTTTTATCAAGAAAATTACAAAGGGGCATTTTTTGAAATCATCCGGATCGATGAAGTCCCGGCCGGTCGGCTGTACCTGGTAGAATGGGAAACAGAAATCCGGATCATAGACATCGCCCTGTTGCCGGAATTTCGCAACAACGGGTGGGGAGGTAAGATCCTCAGCGAAATCATTTCGGTCGCCAGACAACAGGGAAAAAGTCTGGGTATCCACGTGGAGTTCAACAACCCAGCCCGGTCCCTGTACAACCGGCTGGGCTTCGTATTGGAGGAAGACAAAGGGGTGTATCAGTTCCTGATGTGGCATCATTCCTGAAATTAAATTGAAAGAAAATGGAAAATTTACAATCGCTTACCGCAGAAACTTTCGAACAGAGAAAGGATGAATTTTTACAGATTTATTTCACACCGGAAGATGCCCGGAATGCCAAATTGAAGATGATACACAGGCTGAATCAAAATGATAAAGCGCGAAGGCAACCATTTTCGCTCCTATTTCGGACGGATCTTGAAAACGAGTACTATCCTCAGGGCACATTCCGGCTGGTATTTGAAGATTCCACCGAAATGGAAGTATTTCTCGTTCCCGTGGGGGTCGATCCGGAAGGTGGGGTGCTATACGAAGCGGTGTTCAACTAGTCCAAGGGGGCATCAAGGGGTCATGACCCCTTGGATTATATTCCGGGTGCTCCGGAGGGTCAGATCAGCAAAAGCACCATCACCAGAACCACGAAATCGGTATATGGATTGATCGTTGCTTTCAGGCTTTTGAGGGCCCGGTAGAGATGGTTGCGAACGGTATTGGGGGACAGGCCGAGCTCCTGAGCGATGAGTTGAGTGGACTTACCCTCCTGTTTACTGAGGAGTACAATTTTTTTCTGCTGAGGAGATAAGTGATTCAGAGATTGTTCCAGGATCTCCTGGAAATATTCAGACTCAATGTTTCGGTCCACTTGTGATTTACCCCGGATTTGAAGATTGTTCCAGGCGTAAAGGAGCCTTTCTTTATATTTTTTCTCGTGGGACGCCTTGTTGATGTGATTGATTGCCATATTTCGGCACATCAGGAAAATATAGGCATTTATGTCCTCGATTTTGTTCAGATGTTCCTCCCGTTTGCAAAGCCGGTAAAATATCTCCTGCGTCAGATCTTTGGCTAGTTCACTGTCACTCAGGTTCCTGATAAAAAACCCATATACCTTGTCCCGGTACGTCAAAAAAATCTTTTCAAGCATCATCCTAACAATTGTAATCCATCCAAAGGTAAAAGTTTTCGCCAATAATCTTATAGGTTTTAAAAAAAATTAAAAATAATGTTAAGTTGACTGGTACATATCAGGGATATGATTGTCTTATATCATCAGAATGCTGTCAACAGTGGTATGCTGATGTGATTCAACCTCAGGAGGTAGTCGAAAGTGTACATCATGTTGATCATTAATTATTATTAAAATCACTTTTTGTGAAAAAAAGCAGTAGAGCCCAATTGCTGTTTCAAAAATACCTTGATCGAACAGCTTCTTCAGAAGAACTGCAAGAAATGTTCAAAATATTTGAGGACAAACAGGAATTTGATTCCGTGCTTCATTTATTTGAAAAGGAATGGGAAAGCAAGGATGTGACCTTTGACATAGAAGATTTGACGCTCGAACAAATTAGAATGAAGGTTGAAAATGGAAAGAAGTCCAGACATCCCAGATCCGGATTGAAGATCGGAACCTGGAGGTACAGATGGATAACCGGTGCAGCAGCAACTGGTTTGATATTGATGAGTGTTTCCATTTGGTATTTCACCCGGTGTATGGATTTGACCTATTCCACCGGATATGGTGAGACGAAAGAAATCGTGCTGGATGACAACACTTCGGTTCGACTCAACGCCAATTCACAACTGGTGTGGAAATCGGATTGGTGTAAAACAGGGGAAAGGCTGGTGTATCTGGAAGGCGAAGCATTTTTCGAAGTCAATAAGATCAAAAGTGATGAATACGATGAGTTGGCGGCGTCCGGTGAAAATATGCCATTTCGGGTGGTGACACCAGATTTGACGATCAAAGTATATGGTACGGCTTTTAATGTAGAATCCAGAAGGGACAAAACGGATGTTTTTCTAGAGTCAGGGAGTGTGGAACTGGAATTAAACCACCGGTTGGAAGACCAAAAATCCATGATTAAAGATCCGGTTGATACGAATTTGACGTCGACCACCAATACCATCCGGATGAAGCCTGGAGATGCCGTGAGCTATTCTGCATATAACCATTATCTGGAGCACGTAAACAATAGTACGACACAGGAGAATGCTTCATGGGTAGAGGGTTCACTTTCCTTTGAAAATGAATCGCTCAAGGATGTATTGAATAGTTTGGAAGACATTTATGGTAAGAAATTTCAGGTGGATGATGCCGGATTGCTAAAAAGGAAGGTTAATCTGGGACTCCCATACGAAGATTGGGAAACGGTTTTCGGGTTGATGACCCTATCACTTGAAGTAAAAATGAAGGAAGAAAATGGAGTAATAAAATTGGATAGAAAAAAGGGGAACTAAGTTTGACGGCTCGTTCCCCTGATTCACATAAAACTTTTAACTAAAATTCAATGTAAGATGAATGTACAATTATTCTTGCGAATAAAAGTAAGATGTAGGATGCTTTTATTTCTGGTTTTTTTAATGAGCTGGCAATTACCTCAGGCGAATTCGATTCCCGAAAAAGCCAGCGAAAAGATTTTGTTAACCGAAGCCATACAGACCATTGGTAAAAAATACCAAGTGTTGTTTAGTTATGACCGTGCCTGGGTAGAGGATATCAAAGTTCTATATGACCCGGCAGCTGCCAATGAACTCAATCAGGAACTGAAAATGGTTTTGGGCCAAACCGAACTGAAGTACCGCGTGTTTGAAAGTAAATACGTGGCGGTATACCGGGACAACAAGGAGCATTCCAGCAATACCGTGAAAAAAATCCCCGAAGTGAAAGCCCGGGTGGTAAAGGAAAAGGCCAGGAACTCAGCCAAAAAAGAAAGCAGGGTAATTTCGGCCTTAAAGTACGATCCATTGAACAATCTATATCTGCGAAAGCTGGTGAAAAATGTATCTGGGATCGTGACAGATGAAAATGGTGAAGCGCTGATCGGGGTCAATATCCAGGTCAAGGGCACCAGCGTAGGGACTTCAACTGATTTTGATGGTCGATTTACCCTGGAAGATATAGATGATAATGCCGTATTGGTGTTATCCTATATTGGATTTCAGACACAGGAAGTATCGGTAGCCGGCAAGACCAATCTTGAAATTGTCCTGATAGCAGACTCTGAGCTCCTGGACGAAGTAGTCGTGGTAGGTTACGGTACCCAAAAGAAAAGTGACCTTACAGGTTCCGTTGCTGTGGTCGATGTAAGAGAAATGAAGGCACAACCCGCTGCCAGTCCAATAGAAAGTTTACAAGGGAAGGCCACGGGTGTGCACATAATCAATGACGGAGCCCCCGGAGCTACCCCACAAATCAGGATCAGGGGCTTTAGTACGATCAATAACAACGACCCGTTGTACGTGATCGACGGTGTGCCTTACGAAGGTAAATTGAGCTGGTTGAATGCCAGTGATATCGAAAGCCTGCAGGTGTTGAAAGATGCTTCGGCTGCCTCTATATACGGTGCCCGTGCCAACAATGGCGTGGTCATTATCACGACCAATAAAGGGGAACCGGGTGCACCCAAGATTTCATTTAATATGTACTACGGAACGCAGGCACCCAACCGGAGCCGCTTCCCTGAATTCCTCAACCCTCAGCAATATGCCGAATATGTATATCAAAGGTACATCAATGCTGGTAAGACACCCGGTCTGAGTGGTACGACGGGCGCCAATTACGGTTCAGATCCCGTGAATCCGGTATTACCCGATTATCTGGTGGCCGGTAGCAAAAGGGGACACGAAGTTACTGCGGCAGATGCCGATCCTTCCAAGTATAACTATTCACTGGAGAACCCAAGCCAGTTTTATCAGATCACCCGGGCGAATAAAGAGGGTACAAAGTGGTTTGAAGAAATCACTCAGAACGCCCCGATGCAGAATTATCAAGTCAGTATCTCCGGGGGAAGCAACAATTCTTCGTATGCGATCAGTGGCGGATATTTTGATCAGGGCGGTACCTACAAATATACCAAATTTAAGCGGTACACGCTTCGCAGTAATACCCGGTTTAATCTATTGAACGACAGGGTGACCATCGGTGAAAATTTCCAATATTCATATACCTCCGGAAATGGATTTGGGGTTAATGAAAACACTTCCGGATCATACCAGGGGGAATCATCACCGATCGGATGGGCTTACCGGATTCAAACCATCGTACCCGTATATGATATTATGGGCAATTTCGGTGGTACCCGCGGCGATAAATTGGGGAATGCAGATAACCCACTGTCCATACTTTACCGGAGCAAAGATAACATCAGCAACAGTAATCAGCTTTTCGGGAACACGTATGCTGATATCAAAATCCTGGATGATCTGACTTTCCGGACCAATTTTGGATTGAGACTTGAAAACTGGGACGGTAAGTCGATCGGGTATCCGAACCCGGAGCGTTCCGAGGGTAGTTTTGACAATAACACGCTGAGTCAATATGCCGGTAAAGGAACCGAATGGACCTGGTCCAATACACTGACTTACAACCATAATTTTAACGATATCCACAACCTCACCGTGATGGGAGGAACCGAAGCTATCAATCGTACTTCTCAGTCGTTGAGCGGAACCGGAAGAGAATTCTTCGTAACCGGTGACCTCAATTACTACTATATTAATACTGCTGCCACAAACACAGGTTCCAGTAGCGGAGGATCCTCTTCTCTGTTCTCTATTTTTGGTCGTGCGGACTATGCTTATATGAGCAAATATATGGTTTCAGCAACCTTACGCAGAGATGGTTCATCCAATTTTGGCCCCCAAAACAGATTTGGATTATTCCCGGCAGCCAGCGTAGCCTGGAGACTTTCGGGCGAAGAATTCATAAATAATGCCGGCTGGATGGATGACCTGAAGATCAGGGCTGGATATGGTGTAACTGGTAACCAGAGTATTCCATCGTTCCAATATCTCAGAAGGTTCGCTTCCAGCATCAACAACTCTTCTTATCCGATCACGGGTAGTGAACTGGCCAGCGGATTGTGGACCAGCAACTACGATAACATTGCTATCAAATGGGAAGAAAGGAAATCACTGAATATCGGTATTGATTACAGTCTGTTCAATTACACCATCGATGGATCACTCGAATGGTTCAACACAGAGACCGATGGTGTTTTGTATCCCGTTCCTCAGCCAGTAGCCGCTGTAGGTAAAGGTTCGTCTCCGTATATCAATTCCGGAAATATCAGGAACAAAGGTGTGGAATTTGCGATCAATTATCACCACAACAGGTCATCTACCAGTAATGACGACTTTTTATTTGATGTTGGATTTTCAATATCCAGTTACAAAAACACCCTCGAAAGCCTGGCACCAACGGTGAGTGAGCAGCCTTATCTGACGCTTAGGGGTGTGACGACTTCCATTATGCGTGCAGGTGCGCCACTTGGGTCATTTTATGGATATCAGGTGATCGGGATCAACCAAAGCGAAGCGGATATCGAAAGTAGTCCATCGTATGCCGGTGCCCGGGTTGGTGGCTTCAAATACCAGGATGTATCCGGGCCGGAAGATGTGCCTGATGGAATCATTGATGGATTTGATCGTACCGTAATTGGTAATCCGCACCCTGATTTTATATATTCATTGAGCTTCAATGCTTCCTGGAAGAACTTTGACATAAACATGTTCTTCAATGGATCCCAGGGCAATGATCTTTTTGACCTGACCCGTCAATACACAGATTTTTACGCATTTCCTGGTGCGGTGAGCGTACGGACTCTCGACGCCTGGAGTCCTGAGAATCCCAACAGTATGATCCCCTCAGCGTATGACGAGCCCCCTACGATCGAGTTTCAGTCTTCCAGTTATTACGTGCAGGATGGAAGCTTTTTCAGGATGAAAAATCTGCAGCTCGGGTACAATTTCCCTACGGGCAATTTTGCCAATAGCCTTTTTTCAAACTTACGACTTTACGTCAGTGCAACGAATCTCTTTCTTATAACTTCCTACAGTGGAATGGATCCGGAAGTGAGTCAGTATTCTTCCACATTTACCGGTCCGGGTGTCGATATGGGGGTTTATCCCATTCCGAGACAATATATGCTGGGACTTAATGTCACCTTCTGATGAAAAGGAAGATAGAAAAGGGATTTATGATGTATAAACACAATTTTTTGGAGCAAAAACACAAAATTATGAAGTCAATTAAAAATATATATCTCATAGGATTGAGTGTAATCCTGTTATTAGCCTGGGGCTGTGCAGACAGTTTTTTGGAGCAAAGCCCACAGGGACAACTGGCGAATGATCAGATCAACAATACCAAAGGGGTGGAATTTCTACTGATCGGTGCCTATGGATTGATGAATGGTAATAGCAGCGGTACCTGGGGAAATTATTCGTCTGCCCCGAGCATGTGGTTGTTTGGTGAAGTTGCCGGTGGTAATGCCCATAAGGGGAGCGAACCTGCGGATCAGGCGACAATGCTGGATATCGAAAAACACCGGGCTATCGCCACCAACGAACATTTATCCAATATGTGGAACAACTATTATGAAGGGATTACGCGATGCAATACCACGCTTCGTTCCCTGTTCCGCCTTCAGGAATCCGATGGCGACAAATTCACTGATAAGCGAGCGAAAGAGATTGAGGCTGAAGCGAAAATGCTGAGAGGTCACTATTACTTTTTTCTATGGCGTGTGTTCAAGAACATTCCATATGTGGACGAGACGCTTACTACTGAAGAAGCAGCCAAGGTAACCAACACCACTGACGTATTGCCGATGATCGAAGCTGATTTTAAATTTGCCATCGACAATCTGACTCCTGAAAAGCCTTTGGGTGAAGTGGGGCGCGTGGATCAGATCGCAGCAAAAGCCTACCTGGGTAAATTGTATCTTTACCAGGGGAAAAAATCAGAAGCGCTTGCACTATTTAAGGAAGTAATTGCCTCGCGACCCAATCTGCAGGAACTTCCCTATCTGGACAATTTTGATGTGAACAAAGAAAACGGGCCGGAGACTATTTTTTCTGCAAATCACCTCATCAATCCTAGTGGATCAGGCGATAATGCCAACGTAGGGGATATGCTGTCCGGACTATATGGTAATGCTCCTGTGAATTGTTGTGGATTCTATCAGCCGAGTTTTGACCTCGTCAATACGTTCAGAGTGACTGATGAAGGTCTTCCTATGCTGGACTACAGCTACCGGGACAATCCGTACCTGTCTGATTTTGGATTGTCCACCAGCGAAAAAGATGCTTATCAGGTCAATACAGATTTGGCCGTTGATCCCCGGCTGGATTATACCGTGGGAAGACGGGGAATTCCTTACCACGATTGGGGATTATTTCCCGGTGATGCCTGGATCAGGGATGCGGCTTCTGCTGGCCCGTTCGTAGATTATAAAGCGAAGATAGATCAGGCGGACTTCCCTGGAAATACGGCTAACGGTGCGCCTTATATCACGGCACTCGACGTTCACATTATCCGGTTGGCAGATGTGTACCTGATGGCTGCTGAAGCAGCATTGGACACCGATCTGGATTATGCCCTCGCCAGAGTGAACGATGTCCGGATCCGGGCCGGGAAGATCCCGCATAAAGAGATTGACGGCAGCCCTGCGGCAGCATACAATGTGCAGCCATACCCCTCGTTTCCCAACAAGGAATACGCTTTCAACGCAATCATGTTTGAACGGAGGTTGGAAATGGGACTGGAAGGGCATCGGTACTTCGATTTGGTTCGATGGGGCAATCTTAAGTCGGTCATGGAAAGCTATTCTCAGTTTGAAGGAAAATATCTGGATTTGAGTACGGGAATCAGTATTTCGGACAATAATAAATACTTTCCGATTCCTCAGGATCAGATTGACAGAAGCGGAGGATCTCTGACCCAGAATCCGGGGTATTGATCCTAATGGAGGAATAAAAATTTCACAATACGGGGACGGCATACAAATGACGATCATTTGTATGCCGTTTTTTTATTTTCAATCCAGGGGAAATGTTGCTCACCTATAAAGAAATCGCGTAAAATTATTGCCTATATACAGGGTTCTAACCGACATTTTATATATTAGCCTTCGAAAAGAATGTGAAGAAAAATCATTTTATGCCTGCGCTTTCAGGGTTCTCCTGGCATTGAGGCATGGCATATCTGCGGTACAACCTTCCATCCACTGAGTCCCATAAGAATCATTTACGGATGTAAATTTTTAGACAATTTCTATTGGATTAAAAATCAAAAATGATGAGCAAAACACAATCAAACCGGATCGGCAGAATAATTTGTTTTCTGCTGTGGGTCGGTGGCCTGCAACTCAGTGCTGCCATAACACATTACCCGACTAAGCCGGGCGCCCTACCTTTTTCAATTGATATCTCCGGTAACGTAACCGATGCCTCAGGGGAACCCCTCATAGGCGTCAATATCCAGGTCAAAGGAACCAACCTGGGTACCGCTACGGACCTGGAAGGTCGTTTTACCCTGGAAGGGGTGGAAAATGACGCTGTACTGGTGTTTTCGTATATTGGATTTCATACACAGGAGGTTCCTGTAGATGGCCGCACGACAATTTCGGTAACGTTACAGGAGGATTCCGAAACGCTGGAAGAAGTTGTTGTCGTCGGATACGGAACGGTTAAAAAACGGTCGGTTACTTCCGCCATCTCCAAGATTGAAAATGAGAAGCTTGATCAGATTCCGGCGGGTCGACCCGAATCGGCTCTGGTCGGTCGGATGGCCGGAGTCAACATCTCACAGGTTCGTGCCACGCCGGGCTCCGCACCCACCATTACTATTCGCGGTCCGGGCTCCATATCTGCGAGCAATTCACCCCTGATCGTCATCGACGGATTCCCGGGAGGCAGTTTCAGCAATATCAACATGAACGACATCGAATCGATCGAAGTACTCAAGGATGCGTCCTCTGCAGCCATTTACGGATCCAGGGGATCGGGTGGAGTCATCCTTGTCACTACTAAAAGCGGGACTTCCGGAAAGCCACGGCTCAATTTCAATTCTTACGTCGGTATGGCTGCACCCATCATGCACGGTGAAGACCAATGGATCGATGGCGGACAGGAATTTTATGAATACACAGCTCGGTACATCAACCGGGATTATGCCTGGGTCGGTGGCGATACAGACTTACCGCTCTGGGATGATGAACGACGTCCGGTGCAGTATCGGGTGAATCCCGTCATAGCGGAAGGAAACTACAATTGGGAGGACATCCTCCTCGATCCGGCGCCTATTCAGAATTACAACCTTTCCGTGTCCGGGGGCAGGGAAGGTACCAATTATTATATTTCGGGTACCATCAAAGATGAACAGGGTGTCATTCAACATACAGGTTACAAGCAATACGCCCTTCGGGCCAACGTCGATCTGGCCATCACCGACCACATCCGGGCCGGTCTGATGATCACACCCAATTATTCCCGTAGAAGAGTGTACTATGGGGGACTACAAAATCTGATTAAGATGCCGCCTTTTTTATCTCCTGAAAAACAGGAAGATGGCAGTTATCTGAGGCCCCGGGATTATTGGGGCAGCACGGTGTCCGGCGGGGTCAACCCACTGGCTACGCTCGAAGGAGCACATTTATATACCACCTCCTTCAACAACGTAGGGGAAGCTTTTGCCAGTGTTGATCTGTTCAGGGACTTCAATTTCAGGACATCCTTTGGATTCAATATATCTTATATAACAGACGAGAATTTTACGGAATCCAGAGCCGTTTCGTCCAATATCGCCAGCGGCAACGCCAGGGACCGAAGGGTCTTCAACTGGATCAATGAAAATGTGCTCAGTTACAATCGTACTTTCAATGAAGTGCATGACTTAGCTGCTATCGCCGGGGCTTCATATCAGTACAACCTGTCAAGGGATGCCGCTATGACCGCTGAATCCGGCAGTTTTGCCAATGAAACCATCTGGACCCTGAACAACGCCATCGTATTACCCAGCGCATACTCCTCCAAGTCCCAGTGGGGCCTGACGTCGTATTTCATGCGGGTCAATTATGGATTCAATGAAAAATATCTGTTTTCAGCCTCGATACGTACCGATGGCAGTTCACGATTCGGGCCCGAGAATCGATGGGGATATTTCCCATCTGCATCCGCAGCATGGAGGATATCACAGGAAAATTTTCTGCGCAATTCAAATCTGATCAGTGAGTTGAAACTCCGGGCGAGTTACGGTGCTGTTGGCAATTTTAATATCGGTGATTTTCAATATCTGGGAAGCATCGGCTCGGCAAATTATTCCCCCGGGGGCGAACTGGTACAGGGCCAGGCCCAGGCTTCCTTTGGAAACTCTGAACTCAAGTGGGAGAAAACCGAAAGTTATGATATTGGCCTTGATCTCGGATTGTGGGAAAACAGAGTCCACCTGACGATGGATTATTACAATAAAAGAACCAATGATCTGCTGTACAACGTCAGCATTCCCGCCATCTCCGGCTTTACCAACACGATCGTCAACGTGGGGGACATCCGCAACAGCGGGATTGAACTGGAACTGACCACCCGGAATTTTACCGGGCCGTTCAACTGGACAACGTCTTTTAATATTTCGCATAATAGAAATGAGGTAGTCAGCCTCGGTGGTGATGTCGATCAGGTCATCAATACCCACAGCCGGGGTATGGGCTGGTTGCTGAGGGTAGGCGATCCGATGTTTTCCTATTATGGATATAAAATGGAAGGTGTGCTCCAAACCGAAGAAGATCTGGAGCATTATCCCATCATACCCGGTCAGCGCGTAGGCACGGTGCGGTATGAAGATCTGAATGGCGACGGTACCATCACGCCGGATGATCGTCAGATACTGGGGAGCTTTATGCCTGACCTGTTTCTGGGGCTGGTCAATGATCTGCAATGGAACAACTGGGATCTGTCTTTTGCGATCCAATCCTCCCTGGGCAATAAAATGTACAATCTGGAGAATCTGTATTATCAGGGGCCGACGGTCAGTGCCTTCCTCAAACCTGTGGTAGAAAATCAATGGTGGTCCGAAGAAGAACCCGGTGATGGCAACCACCCCGCCACATCGCTGGCTGCCCTGGAATTTGTGGGCAACAGTGATTACTATCTCGAAAATGCTTCTTTTCTGGCCATTCGAAACATCAATCTCGGATATCAGGTTCCCACGAGTCTGACGGAGCGGATCCGCGTCGATCAATTGCGCTTATACGTGTCGGTGAGCAATGCTCTGATGTGGACAGCCAAAGGGTTCAACGGGTACAATCCGGAGGGCTTTACCACGTCGGGTATTTCCGGTATCAACAGTCAGCCTGGATTGAACAATGGTTCGGAACCGATTCCCAGAATCTATGCGATCGGATTGAACATCAATTTTTAACCGCACAAAAAAGTTTCTAATGAAAAATCGAATCAATTTATATATCGTACTACTGATCCTGATTGCGCCATTCTACTCCTGTGATGTCGTGGATCTGGATCCTATTTCCACGCTTACGGAAGCCAACTTTTTCAAAACATCCGAGGATATGGACCGGGCTGTGCTGGGAATCTACAGCCGGTATCAGTCCCGGAAGCCGCGCGACTGGACCTTGTTTGAAATGCCGACCGACCATCTGTATATGTCTTCTTATCGGTTTATCGGAGGGTTGGAAGCACTGAACAACCTGGA
>CBFGVZ010000085.1:0-14873 GCA_965652315.1 uncultured Saprospiraceae bacterium
TTCAGGAGTTCTGAATATATTAATAGCCGAACCAACCAGGCCCAACTATCATTAAGGAAGGAATTTGGAGTAGGAGTAGGACCGGTTGTGATTATTGTTAAGCAACATAAGTTTTATATTGGCATCCACCGAGTGTTGATAGCGAACCCTGGGATTGGCCAGGATCGGAAAGTCAGACCGAAAGAGCAACGGCATAAAAGGGGGAATACTATTGTTTGAATT
The DNA here is from genome assembly GCA_965652315.1 of uncultured Saprospiraceae bacterium. Classification (GTDB taxonomy): domain Bacteria; phylum Bacteroidota; class Bacteroidia; order Chitinophagales; family Saprospiraceae; genus Membranihabitans. Next base: position 223 of record CBFGVZ010000085.1, read on the forward strand.
TCGTATGCCCCATTAAGGTACTGTATGTCTTGATCGAAATCAATACGACCAGAGATCGCTTTCATAATTGAAGATCGCTTCCTTGATCTTCTTGGATTCCATCATACGCTTGAGTTGAGCTTCGCGGGAGTCACCAGCCATGGAAGGAAAATCCTGTAGTCTGTAATCCCTGACATTAGACTCTTTGATTACGTAATAATTGAAATAACGCATTTCCATGTAGTCATCCCAGGACAGTATGGTAGCTGAATTACCGGGCAGGAAAACTTTTTTGGTCGCAAAAAATTCACGAGCCTGTGGCCAGTAAATCCAGAAAAGGGGCAGTTCATACGCAAAGGAGCCATCTTCTCCGGTCTTGTCCTGAATCGGGCTAATTCCCAGAATCCTGACCCGCATTCGAGAATGGAGCTTATCGAAAAACCAGATTTCTTTGATCCGATATTTTTTGATCGTCGTAAAATCGATATCGTTTCGCACCACCTGTGGTTCGCGCTCAAATGTTTCAGGGTTGGTTACATATACCGTATCCTGTTGAAACAGCATTTGATTGATGGACTGGATATCCATCGGCGTTTCGAAATTGTCAGAATCACCCATATAAGGCTGTATGGCACCGCTTTGAATCCCTTCGATCAACAGTGCAAAGAACGGCTGTGTGGGATACATAAAAGGCTGATTGATTTTCTCTCTCACATCAATCACGCCCCAGATATACTTGGACCAGAATACATCGGATTCCCGGATATGGGGATACTCCAGCACCATCCTGTTTTCCATGAGATGTGGTTCTGTGACCCCGTCCACAGGCACGATCGATGAGCCCTGCTGTTGTTGGATAATTTGATTGGGATCGCCACCGTCTATGGTAGATTCTGTAATGATCTCTTCTGCTATCTGCGCATGTAATCCACAGACGGATAGCAGAGCAATCAGGATAATATGTATTCGAATAAATTTCATGTCCTGGTTTATTGAATTTTAAAACTCACTGTTCCGACATTTTTTCCGACCGGCCAACCGGGACATTTCACCCGGACGTCTTCAAAAAAGTACCGATCCTGTGGGCTGGCACGATTGACCAGAGCTTGAGTTTCGGGATTATAGGTTCCCCCGTTATTGGAAGAAGCCACCGCATCTCCGGTGCCGGGTCGCGGTACACGAAACAGGTTGAATGACAATACCTGGCAACGGGCATCGAAATCAAAATTGAACAGTTCTGGAATGAGTGCACGTTGTGCCTTAAACTCTCCATTACCCATCGTTCCACCATGTTGTCCTGATAGTGTGGGTACCGGATCGGGAATGACCTTCGTACGGAACGTATACGAAGTGGGCGCCAGACCACCACCACTCAGTGTAATCTTTGCCTCCCCTTGTTCCGACACAGTCGCATTGTATTTACCCGTTCCGGTATTCGTAAGCCGGATACCGGATCCCGATGCGGATACATTAAGATCATTGGAAGAAATCCCGGCTGCTGTAATGGACAGTGGGTTGTCAACTCCGATATAAAGAACGTTCATCTTATCCGCCGAAACAGTGGCAGATCTTTCACCCACTTCATAGGTAAAAGTATTGGTATAACTCGTTTTTTCCCCGGTCACTGGGTTGGTTACCGTGATAGTGGCATCCAGTTCTTTGACACCGGTGGAATTGGTTGGCGTCCTGAAGGTAGCCACGCCATCCGTCGCCGGTACGGGAGTGCCATTAACTGAAATGTCAATTTCTGTATTGGTATTGGTACTGGCAGAAGTACTCAGAAAGAAATCTGCTTCGAACGGTTCACCTTTGATCACGTATCCTTTTTTGGCTTGCATGACCACCTGGTAATTGTCAAACACGATATCCTCACCACCTACCTTATTAAGCAGGTAATTGAGAACCGAGGACTCTGCACTCTTCACATCATTTTTGATTTTTTCAAATATGGGCATGGTAGCCAGCAGGGGCATATGGTTGAAATTGAATTCTGCCCAGCTTTTCTTATCGGATTCCTTCCAGGTTTCATCGATCTCGATGTTGAGCTCTCCGGCCATGCGATCTCTATCCTCGGGGTCAATGAATTCGAGAAACTGTTCTTCCAGTCCACGAAGTTTTTGTTCGAGTTCATCTCCTTTTCCTTCATTGACCAGATACCGCGTGGTAATATCTTTGTTCGAGTAACCTTTGGCTTTGCCATCTTCGAGCAAACCACCGGTTTCTTCAATCATATGGTTTACGATATCGTCCACGTAGGATGAGAATTCAGCGGACAATTCACGCACCGGGGTAGTTCGCTCTGCGTAAGTGGCCAAATCATCTGTCTTCCGGGCCAGCTTAGCGATTTCCGGGGGCAGATTTGAATTGTTTTCATCCAGGGTATTGTTGGATTTTTTCAATCCCTTTTCTACTACCTCAAAGGCATTGAATATTTCCGCAGAAACATTAAGGGCAAGCAGGGCGGTCAATACCAGATACATGATATTGATCATTAGTTGCCGCGGCTCCTTAGGTATTGCCATTTATTGTTATTTTATCTTAAAAATTGTTAACGGATCGTACTTAGGAACGCGGTGTACTCATGGCATTGAGCATGTTGCCGTACACGGTGTTCAGTGATCCCAGTTTCTGATTCAATACAGCCATATTCTCCTTGTATCTTTTGGCGTCTTCCACGCTGCCTTCCAACTGGCCCATGGCTGTGTTCAGTTTTTCATAAAAATTGTTCATGGTTTTAATCTGTTCTCCGGTGTTGGAGAAGTCTACTTCCTGAAGCGCTTTCAGGGATTGCATACTCTTGGACATGTTGCGAAGTTCACCGAGCATACCATCCAGGTGTGCTTCGAGGAATTCAGCGTCCAGCTTTTTACCGTTTACCGGCTGATCTACTGCCACTCCATTGGTCAATGGAGCGATACTTGAATTGGCTTTGTCCAGGCCCGGGTAAAGGTTCTCCCAGTAGTAATCTTTTTCAGGGGGCAATACACCGAGAAACAGGAATATGATCGCTTCCGTGACCAATCCGACCGTGATAGCTGCTCCGCCCCATGGATAGGAATTAATCTTTCCGAGAGCGCCCAGCATAACCAGGGCAGCACCTACCCCGATGATGAAATTTTTCAGGTACTTAAACCAGGATTTCTTATAAAATGCCATAATTACGTTTACGTTTATTAATCTACAAAAATATTACCGCTCATATGAACGCCAATGCCATTTGAAATCGTGTATGCGATTCGTAAAAAAATAGAGTAGCCTTCATGGATTCTTTACTTTCTATGGGGTTGTAAAAACGGATCCGGCTGTTTAAAACTGATTGTCCAGTGCCCTGCCCTGAAAGGTCAGTGCACACCTGAATCCAATGTATGATGTCGTGGTATCCTGATACTGCCAGTCTCTCACACCTGTCCGAAGAAAATACCCCACATCCTTCCAGGATCCACCTCTAATGACTTTTCTTTTGTAGGCATCCGGGTCGTCTTCATTGGCGTCGTATTTAAAATCCGGATTGAGGTCATGGAGGAAGGAGTAACTATTTTCGTGATAAGCTGAGCTCGTCCATTCCGATACATTTCCCGCCATATTGAACAGACCGAAGTCATTGGGATTGTATTTATCTACTTCTACGGTCCACTGACCACCATCTTCTGCATAGTTTCCGCGTCCGGGTTTGAAGTTTGCGAGCAGACAGCCTTTAGCATTTCGGAGAGTATATGCTCCCCATGGGTAAGGCACCAGTTCGTGTCCGCCCCGTGCAGCATATTCCCATTCGGCCTCGGTCGGAAGACGGAATCCATCCCCCCCCAGTTTCTGATCCTTATTTTCGTTCCAAATATTGGTTCGCCAATTACAGAATGCCTGCGCCTGATGCCAACTCACTCCTACTACCGGATAATTGTCATAGGCCGGATGTGTAAAATAATTCCGCGCCATTGGTTCATTGAAGGAATAAGCGAAATCCCGGATCCAGGCCAGTGTATCCGGATATACATTGATTTGGAACTTTTCTATAAAATCACTCCTGGGAGATTTACCCCTGTCCATAGCCGCCGCTTTAATGTTGTACCGTTCCCAATAATATACCAACTTCCGGACATCCAGTTCCCGCCGCCCATTGATTTGGTCATTGCCCTGGTAAAACATCTCATCCAGAGCCTCGTCTCTATAATCCAGTTCAAATTCCCAATCAATCTTTTCATTGCCGTAATCATCTGTATATACATCTCCCATTATGATATGAGCGATACTATCCCGAACCCAGTTTACGAACTGCCGGTATTCATTATTCGAAATCTCAGTTTCATCCATGTAAAATCCCTGAATGGTAATGGCCCGGGGACGTGCGGTATAACTGTAACTGATATCCTGATCGCTCGGACCCATGGTAAAGCGACCGGGCGGAACATACACCATCCCATAAGGATTGATATCATTATTCCATTTGGGCCGATCTTGTACACCAATCAAATCACCCGTATTGGAGTTCCTGCCGCATGATGCAAGTATCATTATGGCCAGGGCCCCCATTACTATGTAGTAAAATCTTCGAATCATTCCTGAGATGTATTTTTTCAATATTGCTGCAAATATAATTCCACTTCTGATAAAAAGTATTCGCTAAAATAGATTAAAATTATCCAAACTACAGGATAACGCACTTCCCCGGCAGTTTATTTTTGGCAATTTTGGATTCCAGAGCATTACTCAATAAATCTGGGGTTGTATATGATTTTTTCTCTTTTGACTTTGAACAAAGGTTCGTCAATCACATATCGCAAACTGATTTCGTGGCTGTTATCATGTACTTTTCGCAATCCTGACAGCCCCAGATCAAATGAATAATAGACGTAGGCATTCTCGGCGAACTGATATCCAGCCTGAATTAGTAACGCATCGACAGATGAACTATTGTATCCCCTAAAATACAATCCTCCTTTTAACGTTCCGAGGTAATCGACCCCCGCACCGACCTCCGACTGAGTGTATTTTCCATTTGTTTTTACCAGGATTGAAGGCACCAGTAACAGGGTTTCAGACAGCTCATAAAAATAATTTCCATAGAAGGCAAAACTCCGAAATTGCCGTCCGCCCTGTACATTGTCGCCACCCGATACAATGTATTTGAAAGGTGTTGCATTCTGACTACTGATTCCGATTTCAAAGAATGGAGAGCTGAAATACAGACCCAGGTCGATCCGCGGGGCAAAACCTGAAATTTTTTGTTCGGACAACAACGGGTCATTGTGGCTGACCACGCCGGGACCATATTCCCCGTCCGGCGCACGCCAGTCCGTACCTACGAAGGCCTTCCGGTCCATCCCCGCCGCCATCCCCACGGATAAGATCCCAAAAGGCAATTCCTGCAGATAGGAATAGGTAGCGAGAAAATTCTGGCTCTTGACCCGGCCGATTTGATCGGACCAAAACTGGATACCGATCGAACTGTTGATCATATCCACAGGTGTATAAGCAGAAAGCATCTGTGTCTGTGGCTGGCCTTCGATTCCCTGCCATTGTGAACGTAAATGCGCTGTCAGTTGGGTAACGCCGGTAATACCCCCGAAGGCAGGGTTATACAGGTAAGGATCCCAATGAGCAGAAGACATCTGTGGTAAGTTCTGTCCAAACAAAATTACCGGAAGCGTCAGGATCCACCACAATGTTAATATTTTCCGTACCATGATGCCTACAAGCTCTGTAAGATGCAAAATTAAAATCACAAAATGCAATCACATTTCAATTGTCATTCCGTCAAATGCTAATTTAACATTATCCGGCAGACTTTTATTGATTTCTTCGTGAAGGCCCATACTGTGGCTGATGTGATTCAGAAAAGCGTTACCCGGTCTGATCTTTTCGATCAGGGCCAACGCTTCTTCAAGATTGAGATGAGAGTGGTGGGGTTTGTGATGCAGGGCATTGATGATCAGAAATTTAACCCCAGTGATCCGGTCGACAACTTCCGGATCAATCGTTTTAACGTCCGTGAAGTAGGCGAGATTCCTGAAGTGATATCCCAGGATCTTCAACCTCCCATGCATTACCGGTAAAGCGGTCACACGTATTCCGGCGACTTCCACTTCGGTCCACGGGTCAATGGGGTGTAATTCTACCGATGGGGACCCCGGGTATTTTTCCTCTGCAAAAATGTATCCATACCGTTTCCGGATATCGGTCAGCGACCGGGGCAGCCCGTAGAGCGGAAAGGCTTCCTGTGCTATAAAATTGAACGGACGGATGTCGTCCAGTCCGGCAACGTGGTCGTTGTGTTCGTGGGTCATTAAAGCACCATTGAGATGATCCACACCGTAGGCCAGCATTTGTTGCCTGAAATCGGGTCCGGTATCCACTACGATGGACCCGGCATCAGACTCCACCAGCATCGAGGTCCGCAGACGATGGTCTTTAGGATTGGCTGACCGGCACACCCGGCAATGACAACCGATCACAGGAATACCCTGCGATGTCCCTGTCCCCAATATGGTAAACTTCACCCTTTATTCGTTTTTGTCAACCAATTTGTGATAGAGCATTTGCAGATATTCCATCGATTTTTTGGACAGTGGGGGATCATTTTCATCCGGTACTTTATCCAGGATGTCCAGGAGTACCTCTACCCGGCCACTGACATCAAAAAATTTATTGATCACGATCACCTTATCTTCCCGGATAAGGCAATATCCGGAGGTGAACTGACCCTTTCCGTACCGGATTTTGTATTCCAGTTCGCTGAATATTTCTTCGAGTCTTTTCAGGTGATAATTGGTGAATAAAGCCATAACATATTTCCTAGATTCCGCAATTCAGATAATTCCTCACCGACTTGCAATACGAGTTTATTTAAACGCCGGAATACCGGTCACATCCTGGCCGGTGATCAGCAAATGTATATCGTGTGTCCCTTCGTAAGTGATGACGGTCTCGAGATTGACCATGTGACGCATCACCGGGTAATCATTGGTGATGCCCATCGCCCCAAGTATCTGCCGGGCCTCCCGGGCTACGCGTAGGGCGCTATCCACATTGGCACGTTTGGTCATGGAAATCTGTGCGCTAGTCACTTCACCCCGATCTGCCAGTTCGCCAAGGCGCCATGCCATCAACTGTGACTGAGCAATGACCGTGATCATCTCTGCCAATTTCTTCTGTGTCAGTTGGAATCCGCCTATGGGGCGGTCAAATTGTTCCCGCTCCAAAGCATAGGAAAGTGCCGTATTATAACAGTCCATCGCCGCACCAATGACACCCCAACTTATACCATACCGGGCCTTGTTCAGACATTTCAGTGCGTACCCCAGTCCCTTTGCTTGTGGCAGCAGCTCATCGGAACTAATCCGTACATCGTCCATATATATAGTGCCCGTCGAAGAGGCCCTCAGGGACCATTTACCCTTGATGGATTCCACACGAACACCTTCCCGTTTCATATCCAGGATCAGCCCCTGTACTTTCCCATCCGGATTTTTGGCCCAAATCACTGCAATATCAGCCAGCGGGGCATTGGTGATCCACATTTTACTCCCCTTGAGCCGGAAGCCATCTCCGTCCCGGGTCAGACGGGTTTCCATCCCGCCCGGATCGCTGCCGTGGTCCGGTTCGGTCAACCCAAAACATCCGATTAGCGCACCGCTACCCAACTCTTTCAGGTACCGGGCCTTCTGTTCGTCACTGCCAAAGGATGCAATAGGATACATGACCAAAGAGCCCTGGACCGATGCCATGGACCGAATGGCTGTATCACCCCGTTCCAATTCTCTCATCAGGACACCGTACCCTGTTTCCGAGAAGCCCTGACCTCCGTCTTCCACCGCCAGGGATGGTGCATAACAGCCCAATTCGCCGAGTTGGCGGAGCCAGTCCCGGGAAAAGGTTGCATTCATTGCATGGTCTTCTATTACCGGCATGATCTCGCTGTCCACCCAGTTCCGCACGGCATCTCTGGCCAGTCGGATTTCGTCGTCTAGCTTCTTATCCAGGTTGAAGTAATCGTGAAATTTGAAGGGATATGCCATATCTTTTCCGCATATTGAGCGCAAAATATGGAGTAAAAGCGGAAAAATCCAATGAAAAGTAAAATAATTATCAGTGGGATGCATTTCAAGGCCCACCACGGTTACTACCTGGAAGAACAAAAAATCGGTGGGCAGTACATCATTGATGTGGAAATGGATTACGACATCAGTCCCGCTGCGGATCACGACAACCTCGACGAGACCATCAATTATGAAAACATCTACGCGTTGTGTAAAAAGGAAATGGCCATCAACAGGAAACTGATCGAAACCGTCGGGATGAAGATCGCCCATCGGATCCGGGCAGAATTTCCCAACATCGGGCACCTGGTTCTAACCATTCACAAGATCAATCCACCGATCAACGGGCTGGTGGACCGCGCGAGCGTGCGGATAGAGTGGTAGGGGTGCCAGTTCGCTGCGCTCTCTGGCGTTTGGTGGGCTTCGCCCGTTTGGTGGCCTACGGCCGTTTGGGAAGTAGTGGTTTAAGTATAGGATCGGTAAATCAGCGGGTAGCCTGTGAGAGACTGAGAGTTGCCGAGCCAACGGCCAGCCAATAGCCGGAATGAGGCTGAGGCTGAGGTTAAGGCTCAACTGAGCCAACAGCTAACGGCCAACAGCCAATAGGAAAACAGTAAAGTCGGGCTCGCCAAAGGAACGCTGCCCCTTCGAACACGAAGAATTCTACGAAATTTTAAATACCTACACCATGAAAAACATCATATGGCTCATAACTATAGGCATCATTGTCAGTACAAATTCATTCCGGGCAGACAAGTTTATCCAGGCGATCGACACTATCCAGGCTGACACGATTGAGATCGATCCGGAGCGATTTCAAGACATTGGCTGGGTCGATACGAATCAGGTTGAATTTATCTTTCTGCCATTGGATGAAGAGTATCCGTTTGGTGAAATCTCTAAGATCCTCTTCCGGGATCAGAAAATTTTCATAAAGCCGCATAATATGGGTCGGATCTATGTGTACACGGACCAGGGGGTACCCTATAGCATCATCAGTCATTCCGGGAAGGGTCCCGGGGAATACCTGCATCTTTCCGATTTTGAGGTAAATACCCTTGAGAACCAGATCATCGTATCGGATGCGGGAAACCAGAAATTTGTAAGCTATTCCTACAGTGGTGAATTCATTGGAGAAACACCAGTGAATTTTTTTATAAAACTGATAAAGTCCAATCCTACAGAAAACAGGAACCAATACATAGTCGATCTGAGTTATTCAAAAATTTCACCCGAGCAGACTGCGGCATACAGCATCAACCTGTTCGATGAAAACTGGGATTTCATAAAAGGCTATTTCCCCTTTACCCAACCGAGAGGGGGAATGTTCGGACACCCCCATATGCTTTTCAGTAAGTCAGAAACCTGTATTGGATATTACAAAACATTCACGGACTCCATATTTCATTTTAATGGCGATGACCTGTCTCTGGCCTACTATCTGGATTTCCCGGCGCCGGTTTATTCTTATGAAGAATTTGAAAGTGACGGGGGTAGGGTAACGGGGGACCGGGTATTTAACATCACATATGACGAAAGTACATCCCATCTATTTTTGGGCTATCTGCACGAAGGACAGATGGGCAGACTGCTATACGACAAAGAAAGCCGGAAAGTGAAATATTTCACCTCCTATTCCAGGGATAATACCTGTTCGCATATGGTATTCAGCTCTGTCCTGGGCTTGCATGGATCCATACTGGTTCTACAATCCAATGCCCTGAATGTCGACTGCATTGTGGATATATTTAAAGACCAACTGACCTATGAAGAGATCCTGAGATTGAACCAGGTCAGGGAGGTGGACAATAATTTTCTGGTGCTGGTGCAGTTGTGAGGGGAGAACTTGTCTAAAATCTGCAGTCCTCATTGCTTCCGAAGCCAATTTTCCGCCAGGCCTTTGGAGAATGACGATTCCACTTTTGTTAACCCTGAAATTTTTTTTGTACCGGAGCTGGAGCTCCGCTGTCCCCAGGATGCTCAGTTTGTCAATCCTGGAAGGCCGCTGATGGCCGTTGGCTACGTTCTCCAGCAGTAAACTTCTTCTTCTGTGGATTATGAAAGGCTTCGCTCATGGCAATTTCGACATCGCCCCTTCAGGGCTCATTCACTAATCTACCTATCGATGGGCTTCACCCATCGCTATTACATCATCGCCCCTACAGAGCTCAACCTCAACCTTAACCTCAGACTCAATAATCACGCCGAAAACGATGTCCCGCAGCCGCAGGTGTCATCCGCGTTGGGATTGTTGAAGGAAAAACCACGATTGTTGAGATCCTGCTCGAAATCGATTTCGATGCCCAGCAGGTAAATCGCGTGTGTCTTGTCCATATATACCGTGATCCCGTTGACCTCGTATTCGTGATCAGACTCCTTCTTGTCGTCAAAGCCCAGAATGTAGGAGAAGCCGCTGCATCCTCCTCCTTTCACGCCGATCCGGAGACCGTAATGCTCAGGGATACCTTCACTTTCACGAATGCTTTTCAGTTCTTTTACGGCGCCCTCGGTCAGGGTGATGGGCTGGGTTGCGGCTGGTGTTTTTATATCTGACATTGGGTGATATTTCTCGTTCAAACAATAAAATTTCAGACCTTTACAACACAATATAAAAAAGAAAAGTTTAAATTCCCGCTATGATCAATGACTACACTTTGTTGGTGACCGTTTTTATCCTGGTTGTGGTGTTAATTTTCGGATTGTGGCTCCTGTATCATCAACTCACACAAAAATTCGATCAGCTAACCACAAGAATCCACCTGTCTCAACAGAAGGAGTTGTCCCAGGATATCCTCCAGCGCAAACTCCACGCCTACGAACGACTTTCCCTGTTGCTGGAACGCTTGCAGTATCCCAATGTCATCAGGCGGTGTTACGATGACGAACTCAACGCCAAAGAACTGATTGACCGGATGAAAATGGATATCCAGGCAGAATTTGACCACAATATCACGCAGCAAATTTATGTCTCGGCCAAATTGTGGGAGATCATCCTGCTGACCAAAGAAGATAGCATCAACACGCTGTCGGACCTGAGCATGGACATGGAAACGTACCAGTCCGAACAGGTGTTTATCCGCGCCCTGATCGACAAACTGAGCCTCCGAAAATACAATCCGATCGACAAGGCATTGCTCGCCATCCGCTCAGAAGTCAACACTTTATTCTGATCGTCATGAAAGCCCGATTTTGCATACCACTGCGATTTATTCTGGTCGGGGTACTGGTATGGACTTTATCAATAGGGTGCCACACTCCAGTACATTTGAGATCAGCAGATTATCACCGCTATGAAATCGTACAAGACACCCAGCATACCCTCCTTGGCCTGGAAATCAGCCAGTTGATTGAGCCTTACAAAGCACAGTTAGATGCAGAGATGAACATGGTCATCGGCACAGTTCCGGTGCCACTGTACAAAGACCGGGTAGAATCCACCCTGGGCAACTGGACTGCAGACGCCATAGCCTCCTACGTGGAAGGTGCGACCGGGAAAACGGTAGATTTGGCCATCTGCAACTATGGCGGCATCCGGATTCCTGAATTGCCCGCAGGGCCGCTTACTACTGGAAAAATTTACGAACTTATGCCATTTGACAATTACATTGTCACTATGAACCTCAAAGGGTCCGTATTGCTACGGCTGTTGCAGCGGATAGCAGATTACCGGGGCTGGCCGGTAAGCGGGGCGTTGCGGCTGGAAGTGGTCAATGAGCGCGTAGCGAAAGCGGTACTCCATGGGACGCCGATACAGGAGGATCAGGAATATTTCGTAGCCCTGTCTGATTATCTGGCGGAAGGCGGTGATCAATTGGATTTCCTCAATGACCTGCCTCGTACCAATCTCAATGTGTACTACCGGGATGCCCTGATCGAGGTAGCTAAAAAACAAAAAGAAATCACGGCTGATCTGGAAGGCCGGATCAAATATCTGAACCAAAAATGAAACGACGAACCTTTATCCGGCAGTCCGGGCTGGCAGGCCTTCTCCTATCCACAGGGATCTGGCCCCATGATTTCAGTAGTACACAAAGCGAATTAGTCCGGCTGACTATACTCCATACCAACGACTGGCATTCCCGGATAGAGCCCTTCGGTAAAAATGATGGCCGGTACGCTAATCTTGGTGGAGCGGTCCGCCGGGCGAAACTGATCCGATCCATTCGGGAGAAAACGGACAATATACTGCTCCTGGACAGTGGTGACATTTTCCAGGGCACACCCTATTTCAATTTTTTCAAGGGCGAGCTCGAATTCAAGCTGATGAGCAAAATGCAGTACGACTTCGCCACCATCGGCAACCACGATTTTGATGCGGGGCTGGAAGGCATCTATCGACAGTTGCCTCACGCTGATTTCACTTTCCTGGCGGCCAATTACAATTTTGACGACACCATACTGGCTGGTCATATTCCACCGTACACCGTTGTCCGGAAAAATGGCATCCGAGTGGGACTTTTCGGCCTCGGGATTCGGCTCGAAGGACTTGTGCCCCAGGCCCTTTTTGGCAGCACCCAATACCTGGACCCGATCACCATAGCGCGAAAAACCGCTTACTTTTTAAGACACGAACGACGTTGTGACCTCATCATATGCCTTTCGCATCTGGGATATCGCTACAGTGGGTCCAAGGTCGATGACCGGAAACTGGCGGCATCCACTACCGAAATTGATCTGATCCTGGGCGGACATACACACACCTTTATGAACGAGCCGGAAATCATCAAAAATGTCGACGGAAGGGATGTCATCATCAATCAAGTAGGTTGGGCCGGCCTTTTACTGGGCAGGCTTGATCTTTACCTGGACCGCCACAATGGAAAAATCTGCTTCGACTGCAAAAATATTGAAATCAGATCATAAAAAATTTTAATTTCATAGAACCTTTCCTATCTTTAGAATCACAATTTTGGCCATGCATGATAAAATGCATGACTGGAAGCGAATCAGAAAAATGTCTCAGGCCGATGGCACCTGACTTCGAGTGAGATTACAGTTTTTTTTACCAGGATTTACTCAAATATCCGGTATAATTTTTGAAACTTCGCATCCCCAAAATACCGGTCGGTGTACCACTGTACCAAAGAACCTTTTTTAATAACAAAGATACCTAAACGATGAATGGTTATGGTGAATGATGGTAGAACTATTTGGAACAACTGTCTGGATATCATACGGCAGGAGATTAATTCCCAGGCCTTCAAAACATGGTTTGAGCCGATCGAACCAGTTCGCTATGATCAAAAGACTCTGACCATACAAGTGCCGAATAATTTTTTCTATGAGTGGATCGAGGAGCATTATGTCCACCTGATGAAAAAGGCTTTGAACCAGGTGATCGGCTCCAGTGCCAGTCTCAATTACCGAATCCTGAAAGACCACAATGAAGTATCCAATACCGTACAGCTCAATAAGAAATCCTCGCGTGACGACAATCCTGACATCCGGAATCCGTTCGTATTTCCTGGTATTAAAAAAATAAAGGCAGATCCCAACCTCAATCCGCAGTACAACTTTGACAATTTCGTGGAAGGGGAATGTAACCGGTTGGCCAGGAATGCAGGTTTGGCAGTTGCTAAAAAACCCGGTGGCACCGCCTTCAATCCTTTGGTAATATACGGCAAGGTAGGACTCGGAAAGACGCATATCGCCCATGCCATCGGGAACAAAGCACTCGAACATCATTCCCAGAAGCAGATCCTGTATGTATCTTCTGAAAAATTTACCAATCAGATCATCCATGCCATCAAAAACAATGAGATCCAGGATTTTTTGAATTTTTACCATCAGATAGACATCCTGATCGTGGACGATATCCAGTTTTTGGCCAATAAAGCGAAAACACAGGAAATCTTCTTTCATATATTCAACCAACTGCATCAGGAAGGCAAACAACTGATTCTCACATCAGACCGGCCGCCCAAAGACATGGAAGGCATGGAAGAGAGATTGATCTCCCGGTTCAAATGGGGATTGACAACCGATCTTCTCGCTCCCGATTTTGATACACGTCAAACCATTCTGCGTAAAAAAATGGAAAAGGAAGGTATCGAGCTGAGTGAAGAAGTTCAGGAGTTTATCTGTTACAATATCAAAAGTAATGTTCGTGAACTCGAGGGCATTCTGGTGAGCCTGGTAGCCCAATCCAGCCTCAATCAAAGGCAAATCGACCTGCCCCTCACCAAAGAGGTCGTTCAAAAGTTTGTCTCCCAGGTCAGTAAGGAAATCACCATTGAAAGCATCCTTGATCTGGTTGCGGAACATTTTGCCCTGGATGCCGAGGTCATCAAAAGTAATTCCAGAAAACGACAGATCGTCACCGCCCGTCAACTGGCCATGTACTTCGCCAAAGAGCACACCAGTCATTCACTCAAAGCTATTGGAAAAGCCTTTGGGGGACGGGATCACAGTACGGTCATATACTCCTGCAGAACGGTCAATGATTTGATCGATTCCGACAAGAGTTTTAATCTGCTGGTAGAGGAGTTGGATAAAAAACTTACTATGAGTCTCCATGCCATCTGAATTCCTTGGTGAAATGGAAATTGTTATTATATTTGCGGTCCATACGTGCTAAATGCATGATACGGTGAGGTGGGTGAGTGGCTTAAACCATCAGTTTGCTAAACTGACGTACCT
>CBFGVZ010000086.1:0-14731 GCA_965652315.1 uncultured Saprospiraceae bacterium
AGCATCCGGCATCTTCAGCCCCATGGTCGTCGGAAAGGTATAGGATGATGTTGGGCTTAACAACAGAAGGTATTCTTTCAGTACCGGACAGGTTTTTCAATCCAAATAAAATTGGAATCCACAACCACCACCAAACAACTTTCATTCTAATCACCTTTCTATCTCTGTAATGATTAAAGATATGACAGATCCTGGAGACCTGTCATATCTTTCGCTGAGATCAATTAATCTCATCCTTCATTCTCATTCTAATTACGGATTATTGCCTTCATCCGGGTAACCGTCCGGCGTAAAATCCACCATTATCCCTGAGCCATTTGTATATCCATCATTCTGTCTCATCTGAGCGTCTTTGTTGGCATCGATGGCGTCGGACGGGAAGGGATATAATTTATGATAATCCTGTACATAATCTTTGGACATCGCATTGTATTTCCGGGTACGCTCCAGGTATTTTCCGGTTCGCAGCAGTGAAATCTTTCGTTGTTCTTCTCCAATCAATTCCCGTGACCGCTCATCCAGGATAAAATCGATACTGACCTGATCCGGACTGATTGTACTGGCATGGGATCTTTCCCTTATTTTGTTGATCCATTCAGCAGCTGCACTACTGTTTCCGTTCATAAACTGCGCTTCCGCATACAGCAAATAGGTTTCCGCAATCCGGACATGAGGAATAGAGAAATAGCTATCCTTGGAACTAAAATCAACAGTCGTGGTCTCATCGACCTCCCATTTCCGGGAATATAAATAGGTGTGTTTTTCGTGCCAGTTGGGATTGCCGAGATTGTCAGGTTTGAATATAAAAAATCCATACAAAGTGTCTCCTTTATTGGCTTTGTCCATTAGTCCCGCATCATTGTGAAGTAGTGTTTCCTCAATGGTATGTGTTGGAGCATCGGTCACTGTTCCATTACCATTAAAATCATAAACCCAATATCGCCGGATTGATGTGCCCTGACCACGTACGTCGGACATTTCATATAAAAAATTGTCACGTCCATCTTCGTTTTCCCACAGCCATGTGTCGATGATGTGGGGATTTTCCGGATCCTTGGTGTCTTTCACTTTTTTATATATGTTGTACATCTTCTCATTGAACATAGACCAGGGTGTCATGAGATAGCGCGCCTTTCCAAATCCACCAAACCTTTCATACCACTCCGCATTCTGGGCGATATGGCTGTGTTTACGGTATTCCCCGATCCAGGAATCCATCAATGGTGTCATACGCGAACCGGGCAGGTCATTTCCATTGGCCAGGACAAATATCGTTTCCGTGTTTCCGGAAGACTGGTAAGGATTTTTGATCATATCCATAAAATAATTTCCGTCTTCGAGTCCGGCTGTTCGACCAATGCGAGAATCCACGAGCGTGTAAACACCGGATTCGACCAGTGGTTGTAATACCTCAATGGCTTTCTGAAATTCACCAAGTGACAGATAAGTTTCACCCAAATAATGCCGGGCTACCGCTCCGTTTATTCTTGAAATATCATTGGTATGCATCGGAAGGCTTTCTACAGCATATTGCAAATCTTCTACCATTTGTGCTTTTATGGATTCGATCGGATCCCTTTGCCACGCATTACTATATGTGGCACCCGTTATCTCCTCTATACTCAGCGGTACCGGACCAAAAGCATAAATCAATAATCTGTAGGACCAGGCCCTCGCCACTTTGGCCTGCCCTATGATGGATTTCCGATTTTGTTCTGCTTCTTCCTCTGAAGTACCTTCCCAGTCCACATCGGGATTGTTCTCTGCCCTGTTGATAATCATATTCGTAGTGTTGATAATCTGGTACAACCAGTTGTAGACTTCAGAAACCTCACTCCACCCTGCGGCAATGTCCAAAAACTGATTGACTGAGGTGGTCCGTGTGGAAACATCATCCGTATTCATTACCCACAACTGATCTCGGGTTCGGGTGTCCCCCTTTATATACATATTTCTCATCAGGGAATAGACGGCATTCATGCCAGATTCAAATCCATTATAGGACTGGAATAAATTATCAGAAAAAATGCTGTCGCGGGGTTGTTCTTTCAAAAATTCTTCCTCATCACAGCTTACTGTAAGCAGGACTCCTGCCAAAACCAAAAGTAATAGATATAAATTTTTCATTTTTAATGCATTTAGGATTTAAATTGAAACTCTCAGACCAAAAATGACACTCCGGGCCCTGGGCACGCCGGATTGATTGGAGTACTCGGGGTCCAGGCCTATCCAGTCCGTGAAGGTATAGGCATTTTTCACGTTGATGTACGCTTCTACGCCTGACATTGGCATCCGGGACAATGTGGAAACAGGTAATCTATATGCCAGACTCACATCCTGTAATCTGATAAAATCCGTATCGAAATAAGGCGCATAATCGGTGATATTCAATTGACTCCCTGCATTGATACCAGGATAGAAATCCACCGGATTTTCTGGTGTCCAGTGCTGTATATTGATTTTCCTTCTCGGGCCAATGCTTCTGCTGTTAATCAGACCATTTACTTTATTGACCCCCCACACGCCATTCAGAAAGAATGTAAAAGTCCAATTTTTATAGTGTAATATATTAGTCATTCCGGCCAACAGGTCAGGATTGCGGTTACCATGAATCACTTTATCGTCAGAACCGGTGATAACCCCATCTTTGTTGACATCCTTGAGAATAGGCTGACCCGGGCGGGCAGTATTGGTCACTATCACGATCTGTTCAGCCACTTCTGGACGCAATTGATAATTGTTGTTTTCATCCAGAAGGTAATTTCCATTTCCGTCCAGCATAAAATCTTCCTTCTGAAGTATTCTGTCAACCGTGTAATCAAAATTCACATTGACCGGATGACCGATGAACCATTCGCTGGCCACATCATCAATATAATTTCCTGCTTCATCAGTCAGACCCACATGTACGATTTCTGATTGATAAGTGCTAAGGCTCAGGTTGGTTTCCCAGGTGAAGTTCCTTGCACTGACATTCACTGTGTTCAACTGCAGCTCCACACCTCTGTTACTGGTTTCTCCAATATTCCGAAGGATGGATGTCGTACCGTTGATGGCTGAAATCGTTTCATTCAATAGCAGGTCATAAGTTCTGGAGCTATAGACATCCACACTTCCGCTAAATCGACCCCGGTTAATTGAAAAATCAACACCCAGGTTCACGGATTTAGTTGTTTCCCATCCCAGACTGGGGTTAGATAATCTTTGGGGGAAGAATCCAAATAATTGTTTTTTGTCCGGTGAGATGTAATTTTTCACGGACAACCTTGGCAGAGTAGAATAAGGTCCAATCGCTTCATTTCCATTTTCTCCGTAGGATAATCTTATTTTCAATTGCTCGAGATTAGCAATGTCATTCAGGAAACTTTCATTTGCCAGGTTCCAGCCCACCGCAATGGAAGGGAAAATTCCAAACTTGGTATCCGCCCCGAATGCAGAATAGCCATCCCTTCGCACCGTTGCTGTGAACAGATATCGATTGTCAAAGGTATAATTAGCCCGGAACATCTGAGAAATATATCCTCTTCGCGAATACCCTGCATTTCCAACCAGAATCTCCGCCTGAGATGGTTGATAATAGGACAACACGTCATTGGCAAATCCCCGGCCATTCATGCTGTTGTTCTCGGATTTGTTCTCCTGAGAACTGTACAGTCCGGTCAGAAATATGGAATGGACTCCAAAGTCCCGGCGATAGCTCAGGATATTTTCTATTAACCAGGAATTGTTTTTAGCGTTTCTGATCGATAGGTTACCCCCATCGATATTGCCCTCTACCGTATTTAATCCTTTATAAGTCTTGGCATCAGCGAAATTCCAGGAAAATCCGGTGTTGATTTTGTATTTTAATCCTTCTATCCAGGGAATTTCCACATCCAGATAGTGGTTGGTTATAATCCTTGTTTCTTTATCCTCATTCTCAAACAACAACGCTTCCAACGGATTCTGGATTTGAGTATCCTCCGAAATAGGGCTCAGATCAATAGTCCCGTTTTCATTAAAAGGATTGTACAATGGACTCAATTGGAATGCACCGCTATTCCCTCCCCACGTGGCACTGACGCCACTTCGATCGAAGAACCCCACCTGTGTATTGGTTCCATAGTGAATACCCTGATACAGCTTCTGATCCAGGTTTGCCCGAAATGTCATGCGTTCGAATTTATCCCCCTTTGCTATTCCATCGACGTTACTATATATGCCGGATACATAATACTTAGTATCAGATGTACCGCCGGAAAAAGATAGATTATGCTGTTGTTTATGGCCGGTTTGGGTGGCCAGATCTATCCAATCAATTTCGCGTCCACCTGCCGGATATGCAAAATCCTCTGCTAACTGTAAAAGCGTAGCCCGGTCATGGACCTCCTCTGGGTATCCGGACAATACGTTGTCCACAAATCCGTCCCAGGTCTGACCAGGATAGCCCATCAGAAACGCTTCCAACTCAGTATCTTCTCCATTATAGACCGCAGAAATACGGTCACGTAAGGTTTCTTTATTGCTTGGCTGGGATAATACATTGATCACACCTCTTTCAAATCTGGCAGCCCAGTATTCACTGGCATTCTGCATATCCGGTAAGTGCGCAATGTTGTCAAAACTATACATACCGGAATAATTCACCCTCAATTTCCCAGGCAGGCCTTTTTTCGTAGTAATGAGAATGACACCATTCGCCCCCCTCGACCCGTAAATGGCAGTGGAGGAGGCATCTTTGAGCACCTCCATACTTTGTACATCATTGGGATTGATCTCAGAGAACGAACCATTGTAAGGGACACCATCCAAAATGATCAGCGGGCTATTACTGGCGGTTATGGAATTTTGGCCTCTAATCAGAATACTTGCACCGTCCTCAGCGGAGGATCCTGACGTCGTAATGGTTACTCCAGCTACATTCCCCTGAAGAGCTTGTATTAAATTGGTTTGCGGACGATCCTGAAGAATTTCTGTATCAAAAGACACCACTGAACCCGTCACATCACTTTTCTTCTGCGTCCCATAACCCACTACCACTACTTCATCCAGCAACTGGGAATCGGATATCATGGTAATCTGAATATTGGCATTTCCGGAAACGGGAATCTCCTGTGTCTGATATCCGATATAAGAAACAACCAATATGGCATTTTCATCGATGTCTGCCAGCGTAAACTGTCCTTCGAAATCGGTAGAGGTCCCTTTACCCGTTCCTTTGACCTGAATATTCACTCCGATCAATGGTTCTCCATCCTGATCTGTGACGGTACCGGAAATGGAATATTCCAGGGGCGCCAGAGGCTGCCTGGCCGTACGTTCTGGTAACACCTCTACGGTTCGGGCCACGGGTCGCGTCGGGACTTCCATCATTTGCTCCCCTTCACTGATCAGTCCGTCCAGGTGCCGGGACATCTGACGGAGGGATTCCATCCCCTCGGCATCGCTTTTGTAAATGATCACATATTGCTGCTGGATAATGCGGTATTTGAGGGTCGTTTTCTGCAGAACATATTCCACGGCATTCTCAACCGTAGAATATTCCCGGAAGGATTCATCCACCATGATCCCTTCGACCAGCTTCAGATCGAAAGTAAAAAATACCTCAAATCGGACGCTGATCTCCTTGATCGCTTCCACGAATGTCACCTCTTTGGCTATCTCTGGTCCGGACTCCACTCCAGGTGAGGCTGCCTGTGAATGGACCATAGGTAGCACAGCCAGAATCAGCCCCGCTATAATCCCTTTCCATATTGTAAAATTTGTTTCCATGTTCGAAAGATTTAGATTTTTTAATTGGCGTCCTGCGCAGCGCAGAGACTTGTTTACGCTTAAATTCATTTCTGTATATACAATTCGTTTCCACGCTCCTCAAACTTCACCCCAAGGGCCAGTTCCAGAGCTTCTTTGGCTACGATCCAGTCCTCGTAAGGAATTCCTGTGAACATCCGGCGTTCCAACAGGCTGCTATCAGTCGTTATCAGCTTTTTGCCGTACTGATCTTCGATCTCGTTGAACATCTCTTCGACGGTGACGTCCTCAAACCGCAGAACACCAGCCATCCAATCGGTCGATTGGTTGATCGATTGAACTTTGCTACGTTCCAGATCATTGGTTGTAGCGGAAAATTGCACGAAATCTCCGGGTTCCATAGCTAGTGGCTTTTCATCCGTTTGTTTCAGATCGAGCTCTATCTTACCAGTTTCCAGCGTAACTCCAGTTCGATCACGACGGGCAGAAACATTGAAGGTTGTACCCAGAACCCGGACGCTGAGATCATTGGTTTCCACGGTAAATGCAGCAGCATCATCAGTATGCGATACATCAAAAAAGGCTTCACCGGTTAGTACAACGTGTCTTTCACCTGACCGTTTCCAGCCCGATTTCCATTCCAGGGTGGAATTAGCATTGAGCGTGACCACGCTGCCGTCCTCAAGCTGGATTTCCTGCGTTTCTCCATAAGCCGTATGGTAGATGGTAGCCTCAGACGACCAGGAATTTATCAGGCCATACCCCGCGAGTAACGCTAATAGCACAACCGCTGCAGCATAGGACCATATTCGTTTGGTTCTGCGGGTTCCGGTATTCAGACCAAGCACTTTTACGGAAGATTCCTTTTGGGTTGTAAATTGCTTTTTGAAGGTATCCCAGTCGGCCACCTGCTCATCCTCCACCCAGTCATTTTCGGACCACAGTGTTTCCATATAGCGTCTGAGTGTGGCATCATTTCTTTTGTCTGAAACCCATTTCATCAAATCCCGGTAATCTTTATCTGAAATGGTATTGTTCAGAAATTGCCGGTACAGTTCAAAATATCGTTCTTTACTCACCTGGTAAATTTTAAGTTTTATACCCACCATGTCGGTAAAAGGCGGGTATAGGACTAAGTAAAACTTAATTTTTTTCAAAAAATTCGTATTATTGACTGTGAAAGGGGAGGAAAATGATTTCAAATCCAAAAGATCATAAGGGCACAAATACCAGCCAGGAAGGGATTTCCAGGTTGTACGAAGAGTACAAAAACCAGATCTATGGATTTGCCTTCAAAAACCTGAAATCGTCCGATCGATCACACGATATCGTGCAAGAAGTATTCACAGTCTTGTGCCAGAAAGATCTTTCTCAGGTGGACAACATTCGATCCTACATATTTCAGATCACACAAAATAAGGTAGTGGATGCATTCCGGCACCGTGCCCGAAACAACAAGCTGCGGGCAGAAATGTGGGCATTTATTTCAGAAAAACAGGGAACTGCAGATCAATCCCTGGTCGAGAAAGATTATTTCCGGCATTTGGAAGAAGCCAAGGCCCTTTTGACTCCACAGCAACGCCTGATTTTCGATTTGAGCCGAACGGAAGGACTTTCCCACCAGAAAATTGCCGATCAACTCAATCTTTCTCCCAGTACGGTGAAAAACCACATGGTGTCTGCGCTTAAGACGATGCGGGAATATCTCCACACGAATACCGATGTAGTGATATCGGTGGTATTGGCCGTTGTGATGATATAACAGATGTGGCTGGCTGTCTGCCGGGGGGGGAGGTACAACTTTGCGCACATTAATTTATTGTTTTTTGGCTGGGACTGCGACTTCCCAGGGCAAGATATATGGGAAATACCCATGACCACTCAATTTTGGTGTTTTTTGTGTTGGGGTTTTATTTAATCAGTATCTTTGACCGAATCAGTCCAGGCAGTCAACCAGATCAAGGACTATTGAATGGTAATTAATCCTATTTCTATGAGTAAGATCGCAACTACCTTATTTTTACGGTACCAGAAGGTTTGCCTGATTTTGTTTTGTACGCTTTTTTTTACACTAAAAGGTAAGGCGCAGGACGGTGAAGCTTTGGAGGTCGTACCCACTGAAGTATTTACAGAGGTCAATGTGCCGGGGGATCTGAAGGATCGGACAATCACCGCCATTGTAGGTGCGCGCCTGATCGACGGAATGGGAGGCCCGGTGATAGAAAATTCAGTCCTATTGATTGAGGGAGAATTAATCGTCGCCGTAGGAAAGCAGGGATTGCTGGAAATTCCCGATGGTGCTGAAGTAGTGGATGCCTCAGACCTGACCGTACTACCCGGTCTGATTGATGCGCATTATCATTCTGTAAACAATAATCCCGCTTTGCAAACCATTTTACGGAATGGGACCACGTCCATTCGTGATCCGGGCCATCCCTTCAGATTTTACCAGTCCCTGGCCTTTGCACAACAGCCCATGCCGAGGGTGTTTCTGACCGGTGCGCACCTCGACGGATTTCCAGGTGTATACAAACAACAGGCTACTCTGGTCCAGAACGCTGGACATGCCCAGGCCATGGTATATGATTATGTCAATCAGGGCGCCAGCGCCATTAAGCTGTACTTTCGCCTTCCCCTGAAATATTACAAACCGATTATTGAAGCGGCCCGGCATTGCAACGTACCGGTAGTGGCCCATCTGGAACTGGTTCGCGCCGATTCGGCGATATTGGCAGGGCTCGATGGTATCGAACACGTCACTTCCGTAGGGATCGTGCTGGCAACACCGGAAGAGGCATTGCAGTTTCGCGATACCGTTTTCAAAAACAGCGACGCGCGCCGGGAATGGCGGTATCGATTATGGGCCAATATTGATTTGACCTCGGACAGAACCGAAAAACTGCTCGATCTGATGGTGGATCACGGTGTCTATTTTACTCCTACTTTAGCTACTTTTGAAAGGCAGCGCGGCACGGAAGGGGTGGAGGAATACGAAGTCCGGGCTTTTGAGAATATGATGGCCTTTACCGGCATGGCATACCAGGCCGGCGTTCGGATAACAGGTAGTTCACATACCTGGGGGCCTTATGCGGACCCGGGATTTACTATTCAAAGAGAACTGGAATTATTCGTTCAGGCCGGTATGACACCGATGGATGCCATCAGTGCTACTACCCTGGTCAATGCACAATATTTCCGGTCACAGCAGCGTATCGGCAGTATTGAGAAAGGTAAAATGGCAGATTTGCTTCTGGTGGAAGGTAATCCCCTGGAAAATATTTCCAATTTAAAAAATGTGAACCGCGTCATGCTAAATGGCGTTTGGATAAGGTAAAGTATAAAATTTGAAATGAGAGTACTGGTATTAATATTCATACTCGGGATCGTGTCCGTCAAGCCGGGAATAAGCCAGAATATTATGACTGTAACTGGTGAACAAAAGATTTCACCGGTGATGACCTGGCTGACGCACGAGCATTTACTGGTTGATTTTATCGGAGCAGGCCGGATTTCGACGGACGATTACGACCGGAATGATGTCCTGCAAACCATGCTCCCTTATTTTTATGATCTTCGCAAATTCCGGGTACGTTATTTTGTTGATGCCACACCACAATACCTCGGACGGAATGCCGAATTGCTCAGAACGTTCTCCACTTCTACCGCCGTATCAATCATTACGAATACGGGGCTTTACGGTGCACAGCAGAATAAATTTATACCCCGAGAAGCTTTCGACAAATCTGCTAAAGAGCTGGCAACGGAATGGACCAATGAGTTCAAAAACGGGATTGGCGATACCGGTATCAAACCCGGATTTATCAAGATCGGAATCGATCCCGGCGCCAATCTTCATCCGATGCATCAAAAGCTGGTAGAAGCGGCTGCACTCACCCACCTGGCCACCGGGCTGACCATTGCCTCCCATACTGGAAAAGCGGATGGGCTGTGGCCCCAATTAGCGATACTGGAAAAGGCAGGGGTTTCACCGTCGGCGTTTATATGGGTACATGCCCAGGGTGAATCGAATGAGAATAATTATGTTAAAGCGGCTGCTCAGGGTTGCTGGATCAGTCTGGACGGAGTAGGGGAGAACAACATTGATGAATACGTGAAATCGCTGACCTTCGCAAAAAAATCGGGCATCCTGGACCATATCCTGATTTCCCACGACGCTGGTTGGTTTGACCCACAAAAGGAAGAACAATCGATCCGGCCGTTTACCCCCATCCATGAAAAACTATTGCCAAAACTCAAAGAAGCCGGTTTCACACAGAATGATATCGACCAGTTGATCTCGGTCAATCCCGCGAAAGCATTTGGGATTAGAGTAAGGAAGAAGTAGGAATGAAATTTTTGATTCATGATTTATGATTGTGCGTGGGCATAAGAGTGGTTATTAGTGCTAACTCAATTTCAAACATCCTGGTCTTACCCCATTAATACTGATTATCAGCGAATAAAGCCGTAAAACAGATTGTCGCGAAGATGACCGTAAAGATGGAGTAACCAACAGTATGCTTCAGAACGCCGAAGTGGGTTCAAATATCTCATCTGACAAAATCACGACAAGGTAATTTACGTGAGGTCAGGAGTTCTGGATTTATTGGTTTGCGTCACTCCATCCATAATAACCGCTTCCAAAACCTGAAGGTTGATGTCATTCACGGTTTTGAATCTGATGCAATATCCCGTGACTTTGGCCTTTCCGATCTTTTTGCCATAGGTACTTGGTAAATAATGCTTGTCCTCTATACCCATCACATAAACAGATATTCCTGAGGTATTAGGACTGATGCCGATCTGAAAAAAGGCTTTTTCTGAGCCATCTGCGTATTTTTTGGTGAATTCGCCGTAACCAATGGTGGGATTAGTGACTACTTTCCCCGTCTCATCCCGGCCATCCAGATACCATAGTTTTTTGTCCGGCAACAATTCGAGTATTCTCCGGTGAAGGGTTTCCATCTCAATTCGTTTGTTTGCCGGCAGATTGACGAAAAAATTTTTGATTTGGTCAGGAATGGACATGGCAGAATAATTTTTTGAAAAAATGAATTTACCAGACATTCTGCTAATATACTTCCATCTTGAATATTCCGATTGGAAATATTCGGTTCGGCAACTCAATATTTTACGCTTTAAATGTTTCTGATTATCCTTCGTAGGTATGAAATCCGATGCTTATGTGATAAATATTCTTATGAATCAGGTCGTAACCAAAATTATACATCGAAGGGAATGGTACAGCTATCTCTGGTTCTATTCCCTTGCCCTTCCGTATGCCTTTAGTATCGACAGCACCTTGTCCAGTGGCAGTGCCTCCACCTGGTGTCCGTCTCTCCCGGTCATCGTACGGGCGGCAAAAAGAGAATTGATAATGGCCTCTTCAGTGGCTTCGATCACTGCCATAAACAACGGAGACATCTGGTCATTGTGCAAAACGGCCCGTTCGAGCAGGGGCTCCGTTGAATTGTAGGGAATCCGCAAGTCTTCGGCAGTAGAAAAGGCAATAACATAATCCCCGCTGCCATTGGAGGCGATTCCGCCGGTCCTGCCCAGGCCCAACATCGCCCGACGGGCCAGCCTCAACAAATTCCGTTGATCAAGTGGGGCATCTGTCGCCACGACGATCATGCAAGATCCATCCGCACCTTCAGACAGAGATTTGCTAAAATAATAATTCCCCAACTCTTCCCCTACCGGAACGCCGTCGATCATTAAATTCCCTCCAAAATTGGTCTGCACCAAAACACCAACGGTATAGTTACCCAAATCAACTGGTAATTTCCTCGATGCTGTACCGATTCCGCCCTTAAAACCAAAACAAACCGTCCCCGTTCCGGCACCTACGTTCCCCTCCAGTACGGTGCCGCCTCGTGCAGATTTAATAGCCGAAAATACGTCCGATTCCATGATATGCCGTCCCCGGATGTCATTCAGGTAACCATCATTCGTCTCTCCGACCAATGCGTTGACGGACCGCACCTGTTCGTTGCCCGGCAGGCCCAGGGTGTACCCCACCACTGCATTGACCGCCGTCGCCACGCTCAGAGTATTCGTCAGGATAACTGGCGTTTCCAGGTTACCGAGTTCGTTGACCTGACTACTGCCCGCCAGTTTTCCAAATCCATTCCCTACATATACCGCTGCGGGTACTTTTTGCTGAAATACAGGGCCGTTATACGGTAAAATAGCGGTGACGCCCGTACGAATGGCCTCTCCTTCGATTCGGGTCGTATGCCCCACCCTTACACCGGGTACATCGGTGATGGCATTGAGTGGGCCGGTTGGAATTACTCCAATGAATACACCATGGTCTCGCGCCCTTTTTATACTCTGCGCTTCCATCAGCCAGGGATGAGAAAACAGGAAGAGCACAAGGACGAAAATCTTTTTCATTCGGGTCAGGTTGTAATTTACCTGCTGATGACGCAGGCTAAGTAGTACCGGAATTCCAGTCTTTACTACAGGATTAAATATAGGAAAACTACCGGAACTAGTCCGAATTGTTCACCATACAGTCTAAAAAAGATGTATAATATTGAAATCCAACTGAGTTCTTTCCATGCATATTCCGTGCTAGACCTCAATCATCCAATCCCATTCCATCCATGATTTTGGGTATATATTTTTCTACCCGCGATTTTCGGGTCTCCGGTCGTTTGGCGGAGGAAAAATAAAGTAGGTAACCTCTCTGTCTGCCCGGAGTCAGCGATTTGAACGATTCCCTCAGCGACGGATTTTCATCCAGCTTACTTTGAAATTCTTCCGGAATGGCATACGCATTGGTTTTTTTAAGTTTCACCTTTTTTCCTGATTCTTCTACCTCGATGGCCTGGCGGATGTATTTTTTAATCGAGTTTTCTTTGTCTTTGATTTCACTCAAACTGGTAAACCGCATCTGACGGGCGGATTGTACATTCTTGGTTTGTTGGATCAGCATTTTGTCAGGATCCTTTAGGAGTACACCTTTATGAAATAATAGCGCACAGTATTCCTTAAATCCATGGATCAAAACAACATTTTTATGATTCAACGTGTAACAGGGCACGCCCCATTTCAATTCTTCTGACAATCCGCTGTCCAGGCAAATCTGCCTCAACCTGGCATATTCGCTTTTCCATTGACTATCCTTTTTAAAGAAGAAATCTACCTTAGGATTCATTCGTGGTGAGATTTTATTAATTTTAAACGTAAGCATCAATTCCAGATGTTCTGACACGCCTGGCTTTCAACACCAAATAATTCAGCGCAATTGTTATATAATTCTTCGATCCTCCGGCCTGAAATACCAGGATATGACCGTCACCGTCAGCAATATCAGTGAGGGCATCGCCTCAGCGAAAGGTTGCCCCATGGTAAAATGCGAAATGGCTGCACCGGACATTGCAAAGAAAAAACCTGCATAAGCCCATTCTTTTATCAATGGAAAGCGAGGTAGCAATATCGCTATAACACCCAGCAATTTCCAGACGCCGAGGATAGATAACATATAGACCGGATACCCCAGTCCTGTCACGATTGGTACATAGCCACCGATCTGAAGTAATTGTTGCACACCACCAGCGGTCATCCCCAAAGCCAGAAATCCGGTGGCAAACCAATAAATAATCTTTTTTGTTTTCATGATTGTTGTTTTTTTAGTTTGCTGACTACTTCCTCCAGCCGATTATGGGCCATATTGATGCCCCAGGTAAATGGCAGCTTCAATATTTCATCCCGGATTTCAACCGATTTAAAGATTATATGCATTCGGAACGAACTGGTTGTATCCGAAAGTTTTTCAAACTCCAGAAATTCGAGTTGTGGATCGAAGGAGGCATTCTCCATTTCAAAAGTCCGGACAATCCGCTTCTGTGGGCTGAATTCGTGAATGACGCCATGGAAACCATGCTTATTCCCCCGGGGGTCGGTAGTGATGAATTGATAGCTGCCATGATTCATGTTTTCGAGTCGGATCACCTTCGTTCCCATCCATTGCTCGATGAGTTCCGGTTCTTCATACGCTTTAAAGAGTAACTCCAATGGCAGATCAAATTCGCGTGTAATCAGGATTTCCTGGTGATCCTCTACGGCCTCTACGCGGGTTTTGGTTTGTGTTTTCATTTTTTCGTTTGATACTTTTTCATAATAGATTCCAGTTTATCGAATCGATTTTCCCACATTTGACGAAATGGTTCTATGAAATCTGCGATTTCTTTCATTTTCTCCGGATTGAGGTGGTAGTATATTTCCCGACCTTTTGGTTCCTTCTGTAGTAATTCGCATTCTGTCAGGATCTGCAAATGCCTGGACACCGTGGGGCGGGCGGTATCGAAATTTGCCGCGATGGTCCCGGCAGTAAGGGATTGCGAAGCCAGCAAGAGCAGGATAGTCCGTCGTGTTGGATCTGCAATAGCCTGGAAAGGGTCTCTTCTTATTCTCATTGCGTAGTTATTTGGCTACAAATATATGCGTAGTTATTTGGCTACGCAAATTTTTAACATATTTATACAAACATCCCAGTAAAAAGACACGGTCTCTCAATATATATGAATTAAATCCATGAGCACCTTACAGGAATGGATCCAGACCAAAGAACATCATCCCCTTTTTCTAGTCACACATAAACACAAGCATTATACATAAATTGCAATGAATCAGTCACAATGTGTATTTTTTCAAAATAAAAAAATATCTCTTTAATTTAAACCAATAAATTTATAAATTTATGGGATTAAAATTAATTTATTTGACTACCACAACGAAGCCGGATGTTTCTCAAAAACCCACCGACGAAGTTTTTCTACTGCAGCCTTTTTTCTACCTTGATCACGATTTTCGCTTCTGCTGCCTATACCAATTATTATGTCGATGATGATGACATCATTGCCAATTGGTTGAATGGAGGGGGGATGTACAATCACGGGCAGGATGGAGCATGTGCCCCCATTTTGATCAATTGTGTGGTGTCCGGAAATTATGCTATGGTGGGTGGCGGTGGAATGGTCCATTACATTGC
>CBFGVZ010000087.1:0-14670 GCA_965652315.1 uncultured Saprospiraceae bacterium
ATGCGGTGTAGCTTTCCTGCATTGTTCTACTGCCTTTACCCATTGCTCAAAGGAGCCACGAGATGCCCTGAGACACGCTCGCACCCTTTTGTGATTTTGTGTTTTAGTGGCCTTGCGAATCCCCTGATATTTTTATTCTTTAGAGTTTTAATGGTCCTCAGACACGCTCGCACCCTTTTGTGTTTTTGTGTTTTTGTGGCTTCTAAAATTCGTGTGTCCCTTTGAGAATTAGTGGTTTCAAGATACTTGAATATGGAAGCATCTTTCGAGTTTTAATTGTGCCTTTCAAAAAAAAATCACCCCGAATATTTGTAAATGAAAAAATGCCCTTATATTAGCGCTGTCAATTACTTCAATTATTCCTTCCTTTATTCTGAAGGTGCTGGATTTTAAGCAGCATTGACTTCAGGATATTTCTATACATACAAGTTTGAGTAAATGAAAAAACGTGAACTGAGTTTCAGAGAAATCTGGAATATGAGTTTCGGGTTTTTGGGTATCCAGTTTGGTTTTGCGCTCCAGAATGCCAACACCTCCCGGATATTCGAAACGCTGGGTGCCCGGATTGACGACATACCCATCCTGTGGATAGCTGCACCGGTGACTGGACTACTGGTACAGCCAATAGTAGGTTATCTCAGTGACCGGACCTGGACCCGGCTGGGGCGGCGACGCCCGTTTTTCCTGATCGGAGCCATCCTGTCCACCATTTCACTATGTATCATGCCCAATTCACCCACCTTGTGGATTGCAGCGGCCATGCTGTGGATCATGGATTCTTCGATCAATATTTCGATGGAACCGTTTCGTGCTTTCGTAGGTGATAACCTTCCGGATCAGCAAAAAACCCAGGGTTTCGCCATGCAGAGTTTTTTCATCGGCGTCGGCGCAGTCGCGGGGTCCATCCTGCCGTATGTGTTGACCAATTGGTTTGGTGTCAGCAATATCGCTCCGGCTGGAGAGATACCCGATTCGGTGAAGTGGTCTTATTATATAGGTGCGGTCGCTTTTATCACTGCGGTGGGATGGACCGTCCTGAAGTCGTGGGAATACAGTCCTTCTGAACTGGCGTCGTTCGAAACTGCTGAGAAAAAGGTGGCCTTTGTAGAGGAGCCAGTGGAACAGGCACCTTACGACACACAATTGCAAAAAGCGGGCATGGTTTCCGCCTTTGCAGGAGTTGGATTGACCATCGCATTTTATAGTGCAGGGCTGGCGAAAGAACTTTACATTCTCTCCGGTGGACTGATTCTACTGGGTGTTTTATTTTTGATCGCCTCCTGGCTGCAGAGAAAAAAGGTCAATTCCGGTTTTTCCACCATAATGATTGATTTGATCCGGATGCCCGACACGATGAAACAATTGGCCTGGGTACAGTTTTTTTCCTGGTTTGCGCTATTCGCTATGTGGATCTATACTACACAGGCGGTCACCAGACATATTTACGGAACATCAGACACCACTTCAATTCTGTACAACGAAGGTGCGGACTGGGTGGCGATGTTATTCGGTGTGTACAATGGTATTGCGGCGCTGGTAGCGTTTCTTCTGCCTTTACTGGCCCGCCGGATCAGTCGGAAAATCACCCATGTGATAGCACTGACACTGGGCGGACTCGGGCTGATTTCAGTTTTTTTTATCACCAATCCCACGTGGTTGCTGATTCCCATGGTGGGGGTAGGGATCGCATGGGCCAGTATCCTGTCCATGCCCTATGCTATGTTGTCCGGATCACTGCCCGCAGCCAAGATGGGGTATTATATGGGCGTCTTTAATTTTTTTATCGTATTGCCGCAAATCGTCGCCGCCACGATCCTGGGATTTATCGTGTATCGGGTTTTCGGAAATGAACCGATTTATGCGTTGATAGTGGGCGGGTGTGCCATGATATTGGCTGGGCTGCTGACTTTGAGGGTCAGTGACCAACCTGAATTTTTTAGTAAAAATGTGACAGGCCAATGAAAAATCGAGCGCTCATATTTGACCTGGATGGGGTCATTGTCGATACAGCCCGTTTTCACTATTTGGCCTGGAAGAAAATATGTGAACCTTGGGGTTTTGAACTGACTCCGGAACACAACGAAGATCTGAAAGGGGTCAGCCGATACGATTCGTTGAACAAAATCCTGCAATGGGCAGGATGTCGGGTGACTGAAACGGAATTTAACCAGATGATGGAAGCTAAAAACCGTGATTATCTGTCTTGTGTGGACCAAATGACGCCGGAGGATATCCTTCCCGGTGTTGAGGATTTTCTGTATCAGGCCCGCGAAGCGGGTTACGCTACAGCGATTGGATCAGCCAGTAAAAACGCACCGGTAATTTTGGAAAAAATTGATCTGGCTGGTGTATTTGATGTGGTGATAGATGGCAATACGGTCATCCGGGCCAAACCCGATCCTGAGGTTTTTACCCGGGCCGCAGACCTGCTCGACGTAGATTATTCTAATTGTATTGTCTTTGAAGATTCCGAATCTGGAATTGAAGCCGCTCACACTGCAGGAATGATTGCCATCGGTATCGGTACTTCCGATAAATTGAACAGGGCAGACCGGGTATTTACCGGTTTCCCCGAAATCTCGCTGGAATTTATAAATCAATTATGGAATTAAATCAGAATTATATAAAGCCGAACGCCTGGTCTATCGTGGAAGAAGGATTTGATCCGAGACGCGTTTTGGCCTCTGAAAGTTTGTTTAGCCTCGGAAACGGTGCCATGGGCCAACGAGCCAATTTTGAAGAATCGTACTCCGGAGATACCTTTCAGGGTAGTTATATAGGCGGTGTCTTTTATCCGGATAAAACGCGGGTAGGCTGGTGGAAGATCGGATATCCGGAGCATTTCGCCAAAGTATTGAACGCTCCCAACTGGATCGGGATCGATGTCGGGGTCAATGGAGAAGTGCTGGATCTCGCCCGTTGCCAATCGGTGGATCATTTCCGGCGTCATCTTAATATGGCGGAAGGTTGGTACGAGCGTTCATTCGTGGCGACGCTGCAGAATGGCGTACGAATCAAAGTCGCGTCCTGCCGGTTCCTGAGTCTGGATCTTGATGAGGTGGGGGCCATCCGATATTCGGTGACGCCACTGAATGAAAATGCCCAGATCAGTTTCAACCCTTATCTGGACAGTAACATTGTCAATCACGATGCCAACTGGGATGAAAAATTTTGGGAAACCCTCGACAAGCATCAGGAAGGCAACAGCGGGCATATCTTGACTCGTACCCGGAAAAGCCATTTTTATGTTGTGACTTTTATGCATACTGAAGTTTTACTTGATGGATGTCCGCTGAATTTGTTGCCCGTACATGCGGATAATTCCGATAAAACTTATGTGGGTTGCCAGTATGATTACTACGTGAATTCCGGTCAAACTTTTGAATTGACCAAATTCGGTGGGTACGTGACCTCCCGGTATTTTCCCGTCGATGAACTGGAAGCCGCCACTGAAACGGTACTCAGAAAAGTAATTCATACCGGATTTGATGGGCTGCTGGAAATGCAACGGAAGGCCTGGGGTGAAATATGGAAAAGTTCGGACATTGTGATTGAGGGGGATCTTCGGGCACAGCAAGGAATCCGCTTCAATATTTTCCAGCTCAATCAGACCTATCTCGGAAAAGATGAACGGCTCAATATCGGCCCCAAAGGGTTTACCGGTGAAAAATACGGAGGCAGCACCTATTGGGATACAGAGGCGTTTTGCCTACCATTTTATATGGCTACGAAAGGCCGGAAAGTAGCCAGGAATCTGTTAAAATACCGATATGATCAGCTTGGAAAAGCCATCGAAAATGCGGAAAAACTGGGTTTCGGAAAGGGAGCTGCATTGTATCCCATGGTCACGATGGATGGAACGGAGTGCCATAATGAATGGGAGATTACTTTCGAGGAAATACACCGGAACGGGGCGATCGTCTTTGCCATATATAATTATGTACGCAACACCGGAGACTATGCATATATTCCGGAAATGGGACTTGAGGTGATGATCGGTATCGCCCGATTCTGGGTTCAAAGAGCGCATTTGTCGCCGGACAAAGGACAGTATGTGATCCTGGGCGTAACCGGCCCCAATGAATACGAGAACAACGTTAACAATAACTGGTACACCAACTATATTGCCAGGTGGTGCCTGCGCTATGCGGCTGAAAATGTGGAGCGTGTGAAAAATGACTATCCCGAAGAATTCAATCGTATTGTGGACAAGACGGCGCTTGATTCCCATGAAATCGTGAATTGGTTGACGGTGGCAGGTCAGATGTATTTACCCTGGTCGGAAAACCATGAGGTATTTCTTCAGCAGGATGGATTTCTGGACAAAGAGAACCTCAGGGTGACGGACATCGACCCGGATCACCATCCCATCAATCAGCATTGGTCCTGGGACCGTATTTTGCGTACCCCATTTATCAAACAGGCTGATGTGTTGCAGGGCTTCTATTTTTTTGAGGATCATTTTACGAAGGAGGAGCTGGAACGCCATTTTGACTTCTATGAACCGGTCACCGTACATGAATCCTCTCTGTCACCGTGCATTCATTGTATCCTCGCCGCATCTCTCGGACGGGTAGACAAGGCTTATGAAATGTATCTTCGCACGTCGCGGCTCGATCTGGATGACTACAATAAGGAGGTCCATCAGGGATTGCACATCACTTCAATGGCGGGAACGTGGATGAGTATTGTAGAAGGATTTGGAGGTATGCGCATCCGGGAAGGCAATCTCCATTTCGCTCCACAGATACCAGAACAGTGGAGTTCATATGCATTTAAAGTCAAATTCCGGGGCCATATCCTGACTTTGGAAGTGAGCAAGACACATGTGATGGTCAGTTCGGATGAAGTGTTCCCATTCCCGGTTTATGTGCATGGAGAGAAAGTCGAGGTGGTGGAGGAGTACCGCAGTATTACCCGACAGAATTTGGATTAAAAATAAAGGTATGATAAAGGTAAAATGGATATTACTGACCGTTTGGCTGACCTTTGCGTTGGGCGCATATACGCTTGAAGCTCAGGTACAGCGGATAGAACCGGAGTTTTGGTGGAGTGGGATGAAGCGCCCCGAGTTGCAAATTATGTTTTATGGAGAGGATTTGGCCGGGTATGATGTGGATATTCCAGGTCTTGTGATCGAAAATGTGATCCGTACGGAAAATCCCAACTACTTGTTTGTCACCGTGAATACACTGGAGGTCCCAGCCGGGTCCTATAACGTCCACTTTTCGACGGAGGGGCGAGTGGTGACGACCGTTGATTATGTGTTCCATGAAAGGGAGCCGGGATCTTCGACTCGGAGGGGATTTGATGCTTCCGATGTGATATATCTGCTGATGCCGGATCGTTTTGCCAACGGGGATCCCTCGAATGATTCCCATCCTGAAATGACCGAGGTGGCTGACCGGTCGAAACAAGGTGGCCGGCATGGTGGGGATATCCGTGGCATCATCGATCATTTGGATTATATTCAAAGTCTTGGCGCAACTGCTATATGGAGTACGCCGATGTGTGAAGACAATGACAGTACTTATTCCTATCATACCTATGCGCAGAGTGACGTGTACCGTATCGATCCTCGGTATGGGACAAATGCAGATTATAAGGAACTGGCGGATGAATTACGCAATAGGGATATGAAACTGATCATGGATTACGTAACCAATCACTGGGGCCTGGAGCATTGGATGATCCGGGATCTGCCCACCTACGACTGGATTCATCAATTTCCCGGGTACGGTCAGACCAACTACCGGATGACGACCCAGATGGACCCCAATGCGGCAGAAATTGATCATCGATGGTGTGTAGATGGCTGGTTTGTCCGATCTATGCCCGATCTCAATCAAGGCAATCCTCTGGTACTGAATTATCTAACGCAGAATGCGATCTGGTGGATCGAATACGCCGGGCTGGCTGGCCTGAGAGTCGATACCTATTCGTACAACGATAAGGAAGGAATAGCGAAGTGGACCAGGGCTATCATGAATGAGTATCCCAATCTCAATATGATGGGTGAGGTGTGGATGCACGATCAGGCGCAGATCTCGTACTGGCAGAAAGAAAGCCCTATTGGTGCCCTCCAAAGTTTCAATTCTCATATGCCAACAGTGATGGATTTTACTCTTCACGATGCCATACTGAGTGCATTCGCTGAGTCCAATCCGTCGTGGGACCGCGGCATGATACAGATTTACGAAAATTTTGTCAATGATTTCCTGTATGCCAATCCGTACAATTTGTTGGTCTTCGCCGAAAACCACGATTCGCCACGAATCAATGAATTGTACCCGAATTTTGCTGATTACCGGATGATCATGACCCTGATCGCTACCGTCCGGGGCATACCTCAGATTTATTATGGCACCGAAATCGGTATGAAGGGTGACAAATCTAAAGGAGACGGTGACATTCGACGGGATTTTCCGGGGGGATGGCCGGAAGATATGAACAACGCCTTCATCGAAGAAGGCCGTACGGATCTCCAGCGGCAGTACTTCGATTTCACTTCGCGCCTATTCAATTGGCGAAAGGAAGCCGAAGTCATCCACAGCGGAAAGATGAAGCAATATCTGCCTGAAAATGAGGTGTATGTATTCTTTCGATACGATGAGGAGAAATCGGTGATGGTGGTACTCAATAACAATAACAACGAGCAGGTTCTGGATTCTGAACGCTTTCGGGAAAGCCTGAAGGGATACAGGTCGGGCACAAATGTATTGACTGGCGAAAAGGTCAAAGTGGAAGATGAAATAGTAATTGGTCCGAAGAGCGCCATGATATTAGAATTGAAAAGGTGAATATTAAAGAGAAAGTTTGGGGCTCGGAAAGCCCCTATTTGTGCATATAACCTCTTTCGTTGACCGATCCTGGGTGAGATCACGGATTCGTCTATAGGGACTCCTATTGGTCATAACCCGGATTGAAAGGAAGAGGGGAGGATATATGCCTTTGTGACAATTATAGCGCTCCGTGAAAATTTGATTACGTGATTGTTGCAAACGGGGACCGCAGGGAATTAGAACAGAAGAGTAATTTATGAGACCCTGAAGCGATGGAATATCTGTACGCTAAATAAAACTTTTCGGGGCGACACAAACCCATATTCAAATGGAATACAATGACAAATTAAACACCAAACCATGAAAAAATTTTTAATCGCCTCCATTGCATTTTTATTCATTCTGAGCTGTTCGATTCAGAAGTCGAATGTTTCAACAGCTACGGGCAGGGATTGGATGGCCCTGAATGCCGACCTGGAATCGGTACTCAATACGGCGGTGATCTACGAAGCCAATATCCGGCAATATTCCCCGGAAGGGACATTTGAGGCATTTACCCGGGACATACCATTCTTGAAGAATCTCGGCGTGAAGATTATCTGGTTGATGCCAATCCATCCGATATCAATGGCTGAGCGGAAGGGTTCACTGGGTAGTTATTACGCCGTACAGGATTATCGGGGAATCAACCCTGAATTTGGCGATCTGGAAGACTTCCGGAATCTCGTACTGACGGCGCATGCGAACGACATGTACGTCATTCTGGACTGGGTGGCCAATCATACAGGATGGGATCATCCCTGGATCACGGAACATCCGGATTACTACACTCAGAACGCTGATGGGGAAATCGTCGATCCAATCGATCCGGGAACCGGGGAATCCTGGGGCTGGACTGATGTTGCGGATTTGAATTATGACAATGCCGAAATGCGGGAAAAAATGATTCGGGAAATGCTTTATTGGGTGAGGGAAGAAAACGTCGATGGATTTCGTTGTGATGTGGCGCACCAGGTACCGGTGGATTTCTGGGAGACCGCAGTGGATCGGCTCCGGGGTGAAAAGCCTGTCATTATGTTGGCCGAAGCGGAGCAGCCTGAGTTGCTGAAACATGCATTTGATATGCAGTATGCCTGGGGCGGACATCACCTGATGAATGAGATCGCCAGGGGTGAAAAAACCGCCCAGGATTTTAGGGAATACATGGAACGATCGGATGCACAATTGGAAGTCGATGATATCATGATGTATTTCACTTCCAATCACGACGAGAATACCTGGCAGGGCACGGTTCGGGAACGAATGGGACCCGCTGCGGAGGTCATGGCGGTATTGACCTATATGATCCCCGGAATGCCACTGATATACAACGGGCAGGAATACGACCTGGACAAACGGTTGCGGTTTTTTGAGAAGGACACGATTCCTATGGATCAAAAGGGGGAATTCTACACGCTGTACGAGGCATTGGGAGAATTGAAGAATACCCACCCAGCACTTCATGGGGGTAAGCAGGCCGCAGCCTGTCATTTTCTGCCCACGGATCAGGATGAAGCCTTGATGGCATTGGTTCGGGAGAACGGTGGCCAACGTCTCGTTTTCCTGGCGAATCTGACGGATGAAACGGTCGATTTTGAGATCGATTGGGAAGAAATAGAACCCGGTCTGGCGAACATGCTCCAGGAGTCGGCTTGGACGGATTACATGAAGGGTGGGGCGGCGCCCATCGGATCGGTTCGCAGTCTGGGACCATGGGCGTACCGGGTATTAGTGGATTAATCGAGAATAAATTATTTTCCACGAAGCAAGGGGTTGCAACCCCATGTCTCCAGAAAAATCCATTTACCGCCCCGGCAAACTTTTAATATACGCCTGGCAGACTTCCGGTGAAAGCGAATGCAATTTCTTACGGTGCTGCATATCCGCCTTCTGGTCGCGTGTCCGGCGTGCGTTGCGGGATTCCCGGATGTGTATCAGGCATTTCACGCCGACCCGATGGTCATCATCGACAAAATCTATTTTTTCGGGAATGGTCTTCAATGTGATTACTTCATATATAGTGCCGTACGCCAGGGCCAGATTTACGCCGTGTTCAGAGATAAGTCTTTGAAGTTTGTGGTTTTCTATCCGGGAAGCATCGACCCGATCCGGATGGTGGAAAAGCATACCAAAATAAATTTCATTGGCTTTGTCGAAGTCACCCCTGAACCAATACGCCCGTGCAAGAGCGTATTGGATATCCGCATCATCCGGAAAATGTGTTAAACCTGCTTCCAGTATTCCGACCGACGCGTTGTAATTGTCGATCAGAAAAAGTAGGCCGGCAGCATTCCTGGCCAGAACAGAATCCCGCGCCAGGATAGCCTGGTTTTGCGCAACGAAAAATTCCAACAATTTCTTTTTGAATCTCTGGTGCATAGAAATAAAGGGATACTCGCGATAAGATTTCAGAAAGTCCGCCACCAGGCGAGATGTTACCTCCTCCGAACCATTGAGACCATCCAGTTTTTCCTTCCAGAACCGGCAGCATGCCAGAGCATTCTCCAGTTCATCCCGGTCTCCGATGCCCAAATTAATGGCCTCACTGAATTTTTTAACGGCTGTGGTCAAATCCAGTTCGTGCATCAACTTGTAACCATTCTCGATGGCCTCCGTATCCCATAACGCTAGCTGCGTGGCATCCTGCCCGTTGGATTCGGGTTTGGTGTCGGCTTTAATTTTTCGGAATATCGAGTGTAAATCTGACATGGTTTGGTCAAGGATTATTAATCTTAGGACTAAAATACAAAAAAGTGAGACAAGGATTCTCAACTTTTTTGTCAGGGGAGGCGGGAACCGGGAGGCAAGGTAAAGCCGACCCGCACCACTCTGTCATTTCGAGTCCTGGTTCTTCATGTCGGATTCTGATGGGGTATTAAATTATTGTTAGTCCAAAGTAAAGATTAGAAAAATTTTACTAATGCTTGATGAAAATCGGATCGCGGCCGTTATATTTGTAGCAGCCGACATAGCATACCGGATGTATCGGTGAGAGAAAAGATTGATTATGGTGCCCCTTGGTTTTTTTTAATATTGGATTATTGATTGTTTAAAATTGAGAATGAGATGTCTTAATTTATGGTATTCAATCCAGTTCAACGTATAGGCACAAAAACAAAAAACGCTTCAAAGATGGATATTCGAAAATTGTTGTTATTATGGATCGCGATGATTGCATCCACTTCGATTGGATGGTCTGCTACGCTGAATATTAATACGCTAAATCCCAATGGTGTACCTGCAGTTTCCGGCATTCCGATTACAGTTCAGGGAACCGTAACCGATCAGGAAGGGGAAGTACTGATTGGCGTTAACGTACTGGTGAAAGAAACCGATCAAGGCACCGCTACGGACATCGACGGGCATTATATGTTAACCGATGTGGACGAAAACGCTACCCTCATTTTTTCCTACATCGGATACCAGAGTCTGGAAGTTGCGATAGACGGACGAACGACGGTAGATGTCACGCTTACCAGTGACGCTGCCTTACTCGACGAAGTAGTGGTCGTAGGATACGGTACACAACGAAGACGCGATGTAACGGGGTCCATTTCATCGTTGAAAAGCGAAGAATTCAACAAGGGGGTGGTAACCAACCCGGGCCAATTGCTACAGGGGAAGGTTGCCGGAGTCAATGTCACTAATATAAGCGGTGAACCGGGATCTGCTCAAAATGTCATCATCCGGGGCATTGGGAGCCTCCGTTCGGGTACGACACCGCTATATGTGGTGGATGGATTTGCCCTGGACAACTCGGGCACCGGCGTGGCTACCAACCCGCTCAACTTTATCAATCCCCAGGATATTGAGAGTATCGATGTGCTCAAAGATGCCTCGGCAGCCGCTATTTATGGTGCACGGGCGGCAAACGGAGTGATTGTCATTACGACCAAAAAAGGGGTGTCAGGCCGGGCCCGAATTGACGTTAATCTGTCCACCGGTATTTCTTACCTGGCCAATAAAGTTGAAGTATTCAGTGCGGATGAATTTCGTGAACAAGTGAGAGCGATCGGTGCTACCCTGGATGACGGAGGTGCCCATACGGATTGGCAGGACGAACTGACGAGAAAAGCTGTTACGAACAACGTGAATCTGTCTCTGAGTGGGGGAGCTAACAATTTTACATACCATTCATCCATCGGTGTCGATGATCAGCAAGGGATTTTGCGTGGAAATGATTTAACCAGGTATTCCGGCCGGTTCAATATGACGCAACTCGGATTGAATGATAAATTGAGGGTAGCGCTCAACATGGCGGCCAGCCGGACTGAAAACGTACGGGCTGATGCGGGATCCATGGTGGGGGATATGCTCTTGCTCAATCCTACCATGCCAGTCTATACCAACGGTCAGCCGACGCAGTTCGAGAACAAACTGAGCCCCATCGCCCGGGAACAAATCTACAGTGATAACATCCTCAATCACCGCATTTTGGCAAATGTCACACCGTCCTATGAGTTTTTGCCAGGTTTGACCTATCGGCTCAATCTCGGTGTGGATTATTCCACCAGCACCCGCGATGTACAGTACAAACCGTATTCTCTTCTGGAAGATCTGATCAACGGAACCCTGAATTCGGCCAGTACTTCCAATTCAAATGCGCTGATTGAAAATACGCTCACCTACAACCTGTTCCGAAACGACCAGTCTATTACCTTCCTGGCCGGGCATACTTATCAACGAATTTTTGTCCATCAAAAAAGTTTTGATCTGGAAGGTTTTTCGGATAATGGCATTGACCCAAAATACCAGGATCAAATCAGCGGGGTCAGCACACCAACCAATTTAAACACCTATGCATTCCGAAATGAACTGCAATCCTTTTTTGGACGAGTCAACTATAGTTTTGCAGAAAAATATCTGGTCACAGCAACTTTGCGTGCGGACGGATCCTCCAAGTTTGGAGATAATAACAAGTATGGATTATTCCCTTCGGTAGCGTTGGGATGGAACATCATGAACGAAGATTTTCTGAGCGCCTACCCGGCACTGACTAATCTCAAACTACGGGCGAGCTGGGGACAGACCGGTAACCAGGAGATCCCATCCAAGATTACCAAGCTGAGTTTTACCGACAGCAAGAACAATAATGATACGTATCCGATCAACGGCACCGAAAATTCGATCGAAGATTATCCATATGGTACCATCTATACGCGACTGGCCAATCCCGATATTCAGTGGGAAGTTTCGACCCAGTTGAATATCGGTGTGGATTTTGGATTCCTGGAAAACAGGTTTACAGGAACGATCGATTACTTCAACAAGACCTCCGGGAATATTCTTTTGGAAGTTACCCCTACCGACCCGATTCAGCCTACCAACCGGTACTGGACCAATATTCCGGACATGGAAATTAAAAACAACGGTATCGAACTGGCACTGGATTATCTCAGTGATCCGGGGCGGAATTTTTCATATAACATAGGTGGGAATATCTCACTGACTACCAATACTGTAACGGACTCTCCATATAAAGTTTTGACCACCGGAGCTGCGCAGGGTGCCGGTCAGACCGGAGCTACGATCAACGGAAATATCAACAACGAACCGATTGGGGCATTTTATATGAAGACCTTTATGGGCATCGGGGAGGATGGCTTGAGCGTACTGAGCGAGGACCGGTCTGTGATCGGAAGTGCCCTGCCCAATGTCCTGTATGCGTTTTATCTGAATCTGGAATACGGAGACTTTGACCTGGGGGTCAATTTTAATGGGGTTTCGGGCAATAAAATTTACAATCATACCGCGATGTCTTTGTTTACAAAAGGTCTGCTGGCATCCAATTTCAATACTACGAAACTGGCTGTGGCATATGAAAATGAAGATATCACCAACTCCAACGAAGTTTCCACCAGGTATCTGGAAGACGGTAGTTTTTTACGGTTGAACAACATGACGTTGGGTTACAATTTTAATCCCAACTTTTTGAACCGGACCGGTTGGGTAAAAAATATTCGGCTTGGAATTACTGGGCAGAATTTATTTGTTCTGACCGATTACAGCGGCTTCGATCCCGAGATCAACTCCAACTTGTCGATTGATGGAATCCAGACTTTTGGAATTGACTATTTTAATTATCCCAAGGCGCGAAATTTTGTTTTTAGCCTCAATGTGACATTCTAACTTAAAAATTATCAAGCATGGAAAATATACGTAATATAATTCTCCTTTCAGTTGCTGCATTTGTATTCGGATGTACAGATCTGGCAGAAGATGTATTGGATGAATCACTCGAAGGAAGCGGTCAGGCGGAAGTGATCAGTGGGGCTATTGCGCCCGCTTATGGTCAGACCATCTGGACCTGGCGGCATACGAATTATTATGGATTACAATTGATCCCCTCGGACGAGGCCATATTGCCCTATAGGGGTGGGGTCGATTGGTTCGATGGCGGAAAATTTCTAGAGGCGCATACGCATAATATATCGCCTGGAAATGATCTCGTGAGGAGCGGATGGAACGAGGTGGCGCGCAATATTTCACGGGCTCTGACTGCAATTGAGGTATTGAGGCCGCTGGCTGCGGAGGGGAACGCCGAAGCGCAGGGCGCTTTATATGAAATGATCGCATTGAGGGCCTATTGTAATATGCTAATGCTGGACAGTTGGGGGTTGGTATTCAAAAAAGAGACTTCGAACGAACAGTCTCAAATACTAAGGGGACAGGAGGCAATCGACTACATCGAGAGTGAATTGTTGTCCGTGGTTGACGGG
This sequence comes from uncultured Saprospiraceae bacterium, assembly GCA_965652315.1. Taxonomy (GTDB): domain Bacteria; phylum Bacteroidota; class Bacteroidia; order Chitinophagales; family Saprospiraceae; genus Membranihabitans. The sequence continues at coordinate 13,541 of CBFGVZ010000087.1, forward strand.
ATCAATACCGATAAAGGCCCAGGCCGGATCACACAGGCGGCAGTGTGGGGATTTCTGGCTCGTTTAAACCTCAATGCGGCTGTGTACAGGGATCCGTACGGCACACCCAATTTTACCGAACAGGACATGGCCAATGTATTGGAATACACCAACAATATTATCAACTCGGGTCAGTTTTCCTTTTCACCGGAGTATTTTGATCTGTTCAATGATGACAACCATGACAACCCGGAATTGATATTTGCATTGGATCAACGGGGAGTTTTGGAACGGGAACACAGTCGGTGGGCCTACTGGTCGCTGGCAGGATCGTGGTTTCCCCGTCCTGAACATCCCAGCGCAGATGGAACTGATGGTCCGGCGCTGACCTCTGATTTTTACCAGACCTGGGTGGATGCATATGGGGATGTGGACCCTGCAGATGCGGATTCCCGGTTTTTCAAACGTAATCAGGATATTCCCGAAGAGTTGCAGGATCTCACCGGATTGTCTCCGCTGAATGATGCGGACCATTATTATTGTATAGCCGCAGAAGATTTTGAGATCAACCGGGGGATTATCCGGGGCGTGATCTGGGGTCCCCGTAAAGATGAGAATGGGTCTTTTTATACCTGTGAAGATGGTTATCGGATTTATCCCGTAAAACAAACCAAAGGGAATGGGCCGGATAAGGATGTGGATTATGTGAGGCACGAATTACAGGTGGATTTTTCCAACGAAGGGCGGCGGCACAATAAGGGTTTCAGGGTTTCAAAGTATCAGTTTAGCCACACTTCACCCAACGGTAACAACTACAGTAGCGTGGATCTGGTGCTCATGCGGTATGCGGAAATTTATCTGATGCGCGCAGAGGCTAAGTTGCGCAGTGGCGATGTGTCGGGAGCGCTTGCCGATGTGAATACGGTACGCACATCACGCACGGCCAGGGAGCCAATTCCTGCGGCGCTTTCATCTATTGATCTGGAAACTTTATACCGGGAGCGCGGATTTGAATTGTACTGGGAGGGATTTCGTCGTGGAGACCAGATCCGTTTTGGACATTATGAGGATACCTGGACCGAGAAAACCGACACCGATGTGAATCACCGGTTGTTTCCGATCCCGCAGGAAGCCATTGATGGTGCCTCCAA
>CBFGVZ010000088.1:0-14433 GCA_965652315.1 uncultured Saprospiraceae bacterium
CTATGAAACCTACCTATCCACAATAGGTTGAAACCAATACCAAAATTCCAATCAACTTATCATAGTTTTTGTCCATAAAATCCCGGATCGTTTTCAGGGCCAGAATCATGTGGTTTTTGACCGTACTTTTGGAAATATTGAGTTCTTTGGAAATTTCGCTATATGATAACCCTTCTCTCCGATTGAGAAAAAATATTTTACGTTGTTGATCGGTCAGTTTATCTTCCAGCTGGTCGAAAATAACCTCTTTATCCAGGTCAATACAGGGGTTGGAGTGGATAGCCTGATTCTGTTTGATGTCACTCCAGTACTGTTCTTTCAGAACGGTATTCACAGCAGCCTTTTTCCAGTAATTGATGATATGATTTTTGGCAGTTGTAAATAGGTAGCTTTTGAGGTTGAGAATTTCCGTGGACTTCCTGTATTGTCGTGTGAGTCCAAATAAGATGTCCTGAGTAAGGTCTTCTGCCACCTCCGGATTTTTTACGTTACTGAGAACAAATTTATACAGCCCACTGCGGGACTTAGCAATAAACCGCTCTAAAATTTGCTCTCTCATTCGGTAAATAACCTGTTTTGCAATTATGGTCTCGAGCTTTTCTTATCCCGAGTCAAAGGCCTTTAAACCTGCAGAATATAATCTGACGATGAAAAAACTGGACAGTAAAGCTACTAAAATCCAAAACCAAAGTAATAAAAAAATTTTCAAGGCATAAAATTTTTAAAAAAATGTCTTCAAAACCAGACCTACCCCGTATATAATTTTGTCCTATATAGTAGTATCGAAATAAAATAGACTTCATTGAACATAAAAAACAGAATACAAAATCTATATCAAAAGCTGCAGGATGAATCCATTTCACGAGAGGAATATGAAGAATTTCTGGCATATACCGAGGATGAAAGCCTGAGACTGATTTTGGATGAAATACTTCATGAGGATTTGAAGACCAGGTTCCAGACGAAGGACCAGGTTCGCTTGGGTCCATTTAGGAAAGGACTCGTTAGACGAATTTCTGTGATAGGAGCCATAGCTGCTTCTCTTACTATCCTGGTGGTGGCTGCATTACGGATATGGAACCTTACCGGAGAAACCGAAATATTTTATTCCACTGCTTACGGAGAGACGAAGAAAGTAATATTGCCGGACAGCAGTCTGGTCAATCTCAATGCGAATACAAACCTGACGTGGATTGAAGTACCCGGGGAATCTGTAAGAGTCGTGAAACTCTCAGGGGAGGCTTTTTTCGATGTTCGGTCCATGCCGGAGAAGCCATTTCGGGTGTATTCCAATGAAATGGTAATAGAAGTATTGGGCACTGCTTTCAATGTGAATAACCGGGAAAATAAGGAAGAAGTTTTTCTGGAGGAAGGCTCCATTCGTATCAGCGGGAAGCAAAACGCTTTGGATACCCTCCTATTGAAGACCGGTGAAGCCGCATTTTTCAATACCCAGTCAGAAAAGATGGTGAAAACTTCGGATAGCCGATTTGAAGATCAGGCTAAGTGGAAAGATGGCATCCTGAAATTCAGCAATGTGCCGGCACAGGATGTTTTGAGGGAACTGCAACACATTTACGGAGTCCGGTTGATACTGGAAGACCAGGAATTACAGGAAAAGCCTATGGATTTTGCTCTACCCTATTCCAACTGGGAGGTGGTCAGTAAAGCATTCGCATTGGCATTGGGTACAGAATTGATAGAATACGATAATCATTATGAATTTATCAGGAAATAAGGAGCATATATTCTAAAAAAATAAAGTAAAACAATATGGTTATTCTTATTAAACTACTGAAACACGGTTTCAGGAGGCTGGGTATGGTTTGTTTGATGCTGTTCATGGCCGTTTCATTCTCCTTTACCGAACCTCCAATGATGGCGAACCAGGAAATATCGTTGCTGGAAGCCATAGAGTTGCTAAGTAAAAAATACGAGGTGTATTTTACGTACGACCGTACGATTGTGTCCAATGTGATGGTTGATTACGATAGGGAGCATCGTAGTAATGTCAAGGATGAGTTGGTGGTGCTTTTAAAAGAAACCGATCTCAATTTTCAGATTTTCGAAACTCAATTTGTGATCATCTACAAAAAAGATGACCAGGGATTGAAATCGCTCCGTCAGATGAAGGATATGATGGAAGGAATCCTGCAGGAAGAGGAACTTAGAATTGACAACCACAAAAGAATGGTACGTGAAGAAAAAGCGGTTCCTTTATTATCTCATAGGTTTGAAAATTCACTTTCTGAAAGACGAGTAGTAATTAATGTAAGTGGAACAGTGACTGACGTGGAGGGAGAACCTCTGATAGGAGTTAATGTACGCGTAAAGGGGACCAACAATGGAACGGCGACCGATTATGACGGCAGATTCACAATAGAAGATATAGGGGAGCAGGCGATTCTGGTCTTATCGTATATAGGTTATCAAAGTCTGGAAATACCTGTCAATGGACAAACCAGTTTGACCATTGTTATGCAGAATGATGTGGAAACACTGGATGAAGTGGTCGTTACCGCGTTGGGAATTACGCGGGAGAAAAAAGCTCTGGGTTATTCGGTAGGAGAAGTTGATGGCGAGGAATTAAATACCACGCCTCAGGTGGGTGTACTCAATTCAATGCAAGGGAAAGTTGCTGGTGTGCAAATATCACAAACCTATGGTATCAAAGGTTCATCAGTGAATATGACCATACGAGGAGCGTCGTCCTTAAATTCAGACAATCAACCCTTATTTGTAATTGATGGTGTTCCGGTATTCAATGCAAGAGATAATTTATTTAACCAGGCAGATCTCGGGAATGCGATTGGAGACCTGAATCCGGACAATATAGAATCTATCTCAATATTGAAAGGTCCTAGTGCTGCCGCTCTGTATGGCTCACGGGCTGCAAATGGTGTTGTCTTAATTACAACAAAATCCGGGAACGGGCAACAAAAAGGTTTAGGTGTTCATTTCAACACCTCACTTATCGCCGATGTGCCATATAAATACTTACCTGTTCAACATGAATTTGCTTCAGGGCAAGATGGTGCATTTGTTTTTGAAAATGATGCATACGAATTCTGGGGGCCTAAATTAAATAACGGATTTATTGCCCAACAAAGAAATCAGGATAGCCCAGCCGAATTGATTTCGTATGAAAACAACATTAATCGGCAAAGAGAATTTTATCAGAATGGCTGGACTCAGGCGAATAATATATCTATTGAGGGTAATTATGAAAGAGCTAATTTCCGGGTATCTGTGGGGAATTACGATAACTCTGGCATTATGCCCAATTTAGATTTGAAAAAAAATAATATAGGGGTCAATGGCACAATGCATCTCACCGATAGATTGGATGTTACAGTTATGACTGCATTTAATCGAACAAAATCAGATAACAGACCTAACACTGAGGATAGTTTCCGTACTCCTACCAGAGCTATTCTCACGATTGGTCCCCAGGTTGATATGGCCCCGTATAAAGATCCAGATACGTGGTGGATGGAAGGTCAGACTGGGATAGTCCAACGAAGATGGAAAACAAGATGGAATAATCCATATCTCATGCAGGAGTTGGCAACCACTGGTTTTGATCGCTCACAGGTTTTATCCAAAGTGCAAATGAGTTGGGAGTTTATTAATGATCTTCTTTTTACCGCAAGATATTTGCGTAGTCAATCAAACCAAAGGGCTACCAACCAACGACCCTGGGATACTGTGGATGCTGTAAAAGGAAATTTTGATATCCAAAACTCCAGTTTTATTGAGCAAAACTGGGAAGGGCTTTTTTCTTATAGCAAAACAATTTTAACGGATTTTGATATCAATGCGAACCTGGGTGGAAATCTTAGATACAATTACAGAGAAAATATTCGTAATTCGACAACCAACTTAGTTATTCCAGGTTTGTATACGATTAAAAATGGTGGACCCGGTTCCGTTACTTATGAAAACTTCTTAAGTGAAAAGAAAGTAAATAGCGTTTTTGGACAAGCTTCCATAGGCTATAAAAGAATGGTATATCTGGATTTAACTGCACGAAACGATTGGTCCAGCACACTTCCAAAAGAAAATCGCTCATACTTTTATCCCTCAGCCTCATTGAGCATGCTGATTAGCGATATGTTTTCCTTGCCCCGTTGGGTTACTTTTGCTAAATTACGTGGAGGTTATGCACAAGTCGGTAACGACGTAGATCCTTATCAACTCGAAAGGTATTTTAATTTTGGGGAAGATTGGGGTGATACCAAGCGGGCCAGTTTCTCAAAGATTGCTAAAAATACGCAACTTAAACCCGAAATCGCCACATCAAAAGAAATTGGTATTGATTTATCACTTTTTGATAACCGTTTGAGCCTGGATGGTACTTATTATGTTGTGGAAAATAAAAATCAGGTTCTTGGGATTAGCACACCAATCACATCCGGGGCACACAGTAAACTTATAAATGCCGGATTGGTCAAAAGCCAGGGGGTAGATATTTCCCTAAATGCTTCTATTTTCAGACATGAAAACTTCTCTTTTGATTTGGGATTAAATTTCACTAGAAATAGAACTACCATCGTAGAATTAGCTGAAGGAATTGAATATTTTGGGTATAATGTGGGTTACGCTTACTATTACACTTATCCAGGTGATCAGATCGGAGATTTTTATCAAGCGCCCTACTTCAAAGTAGAGGATGAAAATTCCGAATACTATGGGCATGCTATAATTTTTGGAAACGGAAAGCCTGAAAGAGATCAAAATCCAGATCATTTTGAAAAAATTGGAAATTACAATCCTGATTTCATTATGGGGATCAGTCCCAATATCCGATATAAAAACTTTAGCCTTACAGCAGTTTTTGACTGGAGGTCCGGGGGTGAATTCTATTCAGAGACTTTGAGACAAGGAAAGAATGATGGAAGGTTCCCGGAATCGATTAATGGGGCTACGGATTATGATCCAAATATTGATATAGCCCAGCAAATTAGGGAGAACCCGGGAAAATATATAAATCAATGGGTAGGAGGTCGAGATGGAGAACATGGGGGATTTCCCTGGCAGGACGAAGAGACCAGAGAGCGAAGAAGCTATGTGAATGCATCAGGGGAAAAAGTTTATGTAAATGATGCCAGCTTTGCCGTCGGAGTGCGGGAAGATGGAAATGGAGGATACATTGAAAACTTTGGCGGCCCAGGCACCATATGGTTGAGTCCATACGATGCAAATAAAGGTACTGACAGATATTTGGGATCAGCGAATACATATAGCGCTACATATGTAAAAATGAGAGAGTTATCCCTGATGTACAGTTTTCCAGGTTCTATTGCAAAAAAATTGAAAGTACAGAATCTCTCTTTATCCCTCCTGGGTCAAAATCTGTTTCTCTGGACGCAACATGATGTATTTATCGATCCAGAAACGGCTTTCACTAACTCGGGAGATACTAAGTTACAGGGATATGAATTTTACTCTGTTATCCCTTATACCCGCAGCTTTGGGGTGAAGTTAAATGTTGAGTTTTAAATTTAATAAAGGACAGTCATGAAGTATTTATTAGCAATTATATTGTCTTTCGGAATCATTTTAATTACAAACTCATGCAGTGATTTTGATGAATTAAATCAAAGCCCGAATGATGTGAGTAAATTATCTCCAAATTTTTTGTTGAGCACCAGCACTAGAAACGTGGCGCATTCGTACAGTGATTTTGGTTATTGGAATTCCAGGATTCCTTCATTGTTACAGTTTTACCAGGTAGGAGATGGTTATAAAGCTGAGGAATTCAATGCACTTTTCTGGCAGCCAGGAGGACATAGTCCATGGGAAACGATTTATTCCCAGTTGGTCGATGTCCAGGCTATGTATGACCTGAGTGTTGCAGAGGGCAACGTTTTCATAGAAGCAGCGGCCTTGGTTTATAGGGCGGTTTTAATAGACCTGGTATCAAAAATTTATGGCGATGTACCATTTTCTGAAATCAACCAGCTTGATCAGGGTATTGTCTTTCCGAAATATGATCCGCAAAAGGAAATTTATGAAACATTACTGGTGGATCTGAGAAATGCAAGAAATATGATAGAGGGTATTCCCGGATCTCAAGTTCCAGTATTGGATGGTTATGATCTACTGTATAATGGGGATAAAAGCAAATGGATAAAATTTGTAAATTCACTTAGAATGCGCATGTGTCTATTGCTCAATAATAAAAAGGGAGATTTGGCGATCGATATCGATGCAGAATTCAGAGATGCAGCCCAAAATTGTTTTACGAGTAATGAGGATAATGCAGTGTTGAATTATCTCGGAAATTCTCCAGGTACATCTTTCCTGGGAGGACCGTTTAATGCTTCTGAACTTACTTATGCCAGAAGAATGGGGATCGGTCTGCTCTCTATTTTGAAGGACCAGAACGATCCCCGGTTGTATAGGTGGTTACGACCAGTAGAAATCAATTGGAACAAGAATGTTTCCACAGAAGTAACCATCCAGGTGACGGATCCTTTGGGACAAACATTTTCAGTGACAAAGATGCCTTATCCCAATGGCTATGATAATTTGGATACCAGCCTCTACATTGGGTTGCCAATAGGAAACAAAGCATCATGGACCTCATTCAATGCCGGACCTCAAGCCTCCTCAGTTGAGGCTAAAACTACACCTTTCATAAGTCGTTTGAGCGACATATATTTTCAAAATGCGAATGAATACTTAGGTATGAATATAATTACCTATTCAGAAGTGGAATTTATACTAGCAGAGACAGCGGCGATTGGAGCTTTTGGGGTAAATGATGCAGAAGGTCATTATAAAAAAGCCATAGAGGCCTCTATGGAACATTGGGGTATATTTGAAGATTATGTGGGTGGATTTGACTATGATGATTATTACAATCAGGAATCCGTTGCTTTGAGCAAGGCTGAAAATAAGCATGAACGAATTATGATTCAGAAGTGGGTATCGATGTTTTTCAGGGCAGAGCCATGGTTCGATTGGCGCCGGACTGGTTATCCGGATTTTGAGGTACCAGTTGACTCTGACCAACCAGTATTGCCTATTCGTTTTCATTATAATATTCCAAATCCACCCGACCCACAGTACGTCGCTGAATATAATGAAGCTATAGAAAGGCTGGAAAAAACAGAATATACCAAATCGCAGACAAAGGAAGATATCCGGTCTAAAATGTGGTTGTTACAAGGTACTGATAAACCTTATTGAGAATATGAAACTCAGCGATAGGTGAAAATCGAATCATAAAGTGTGAAGGGTGGGTGCTGCTTGTATTTGTTGTTTTATGGAGTCAAAGAAATTTTTGGACACGCTAATAAAGTGCTGATTAGAAGTGGCTCGCTTGTAAATAGAACCGGTTTCAACCCATTCACCATTCATTTTGGGAAGTGGACATAATTTTTAGAATAAACTTCCTTAAAAAATTAAACCGTATTGGTTATGAACAACATAGCGCGTAGAAAATTTATTAAGATAGCTGCTTCCGGAATGTATTTGGCTTCTGAAAATTTGAACGATTTTTTTTCCTTGTTTCCCAGAAAAATTAAAAAGATACCAGGCGGGGCATGGGCCGTAATGGTGACCCCTTTTAATGAAAAGCTCCAAATCGATTACCCTGTGCTCAAGGAATTAATTGTGTGGTATGAGAAGGCGGGAATACAGGGTTTTTTTGCAAATTGTGCTTCCAGCGAAATGTATAACCTGACGTCCGAAGAGCGGTTGGAATTGACGCGTTTCGTGGTTGAAAACAGCACGATTCCTGTGGTTTCTACCGGCACATTTACGCATAATATTGATGAAAATGCCGATTTTATAAAGAAGATTTATAAAACGGGTGTGGATGGAGTTGTCATAATAACGAGCATTATTGTAGAGAAGGAAGCTACCGATCAGGAATTTGCCAGGACTTTAATGAAGATTGTAAATAAAACGGATGATATACCACTTGGACTTTACGAATGTCCAAGCCCTTATAAAAGATTGGTTTCTCCGGAATTATTGAATGAAATAGCTAATACGGGTCGGTTTGTTTATATGAAGGATACATCCTGTGATGCTGGTATTGTACGACAAAAAATCGATGCTTGTATGGGTTCAAAGTTAAAGTTGTTCAACGCACATACACCTGATGTACTGGATACCATGCGCCATCATGGTGCAGGAACATCGACAATCGCAAGTAATTTTTATCCGGAATTGTATGCCTTTATTTGTAAGTATGCTAACCATCGGTCTTATCAGGAAAAAATAGAGCTTGTCAATAATTTCATTTTGGAGAATGAAAAAGTTGTCGGAAATAAATATAGAATTAGTGCGAAATATTTTATGAATTTGCGAGGCGTACCAATGCATGTAAATAGCAGGAATTACAAAGGCATTTTGGAAGCTGATGATAAAAATAAATTGCGAAAATTGTGGCTTGATCTTCAGGATTTGGCTGGGGAATTGGGTATTCAATTGGCTTAAATACTACTAGTCGTGTTTTAGAGGAGAATGGATTAATAGAATTCAACGCAGCAAATTTGGATTCTCCGGAAAACAAGATTTCTCAAAACAACTCAGTCACAAATGAATTTTTTTCTATTTTAGACTTGGGTAGAAACTATTGATCATCCGAAGCAATACTTATGACATCAGTGGCCCTTCCCAGTTTATTTGACTTATTGGCGTAGTTAATTACTATCAATGAACCCTCCTCAGAGACTTACATTCAGACTTATTGGCGCATTAACCTGCATTTTGATATTTCAGATCACCTCCTTTGCACAGAAGAAAACCCATTCGGAACGTGCAGGAGCTTTGACCGCCAGGGAACAATTGGAATTATTTTCTCTACCGGAGGGATTTACCATCGAATTGGTTGCCAGTGAGGAAGATGGTGTGATCAAACCCATCGACCTGACCTTTGATGATGCCGGAAGGCTCTGGACGCAGACCGCGCGGATGTACCCTCTGGACCCCATCGCGGACGTGCAGTGGCAGGATTTACTGGCTTTGATGGAAGATGAGGAGAAACAACGCAATCACCCGGCTTTTCGCCGGGCACTGGATTTGTATCAGGGGAAAACACCCGGAACAGACCAAATCCTGATACTGGATCAATTATATAATAAAAATCGAGCACGGGTTTCTGTATTTGCGGATGAACTGGCCATACCGATGAGTATTCTGCCTTATAAAAACGGTACTTATGTAGCCCAGGGATCTGAGTTGTTTTTCCTGGAAGATACCAATCTCGACGGACGGGCGGATACGAGACGACGGCTGTTTACAGGCTTCGGCTTCACGGACACTCATACGATGGCGCACACCCTAATCCGCGGACCAGGGGGCTGGATCTATTTTAGCCAGGGTGCATTGAATAAAGGGAATGTCACTTCCCTGATCAACGGATCGCAGCTTCGTATGGATTACAGTAAAATAGGACGGTTTCCACTGGATGGAACAGGGATGGAGTTGGTCTGTGCTGGGTTGAATAATATCTGGGGATTTCAATTGCGAGCGAATGGAGAGTGGTATGTCACTGAAGCCAATGATCTGGGCTATTCAGTTGTGCCCGCAGAGCCGGGAACCGCTTTTCCCGGGATAGGGAATGAGCGGATACGACCGTATCAACCCTTTTTGCCTGCGTTGCACGAGTTTCGGGTCGGTGGCACCGGTATTTCAGGACTGGCATTTGCAGACGATGCAGCAGGGTCTTACCCTTCCAGATACAACGATGTAGCTTTTTTAGCCAATCCCATTACCAGCTCCGTGAATGCTGTGCGGATTGTTCGTAATCCGGATGGGAGCGTATCGGCTGAGCATTTGGAGGATCTGGTTAGGTGTAAGGATGACTGGTTTCGTCCCGTCAATATGGAATTTGGCCCGGATGGTTGCCTGTACATCGCCGATTGGTACAATAAAATAGTTTCCCACAACGAGTTGCCAACGACCCATCCCGATCGGGATAAAACCCACGGCAGGATCTGGCGCATCCGTCATAAAGATCAGAAAGTCAGAGTTATTCCGGATTTTTATGCCATGCCCACGCAAGAACTGGTACAGCACCTTAGTGATCCATCTTTGTGGGCCAAAAGGGCAGTCTGGCACCAAATCTCAGAACGCCCCTTTTCTGAAACACAGTCTCTGAAAGATGATCTCATCCTGATCATGGGAAATCCCGCCGCTGATGCCATAACCCGGATACATGCGCTGTGGTGTATTGAATCACTGGGGATTTACGAAAAAGGCTGGATACAAAATGTCCTGGAATCGGGTCTCGACGCACTGATTCGGGAAGGCATCCGGTCCCTTGTTTCCTTTGAACTGGATATATCGACCATTGCCAGACTGGTGGGCCCGTTTGTGTTTCATTCCAACCCACAGGTCCGGGCGCAGGTTCTGAGGACATTGGAAGAAGTGGGAAGGGCGAATGCTCAGACCATTGAAATGCTGGTCAAAGCGTGTCGTCCGGAATTACCCGGAAATGAAATGGGGGGTAGTTATGAAAGGCGGTTTGAACGATACCTCGCCCGGAAAGCTTTGGAAAATTATCCGGATGAACTTCTCGATTATCTGGAACATTGTACATTCTCTGAAATTTCACCGGAGAATATGCTATGGGCATCGCAGGCGCTTCCTGTCGGAGAACGCCAATCCCTGTTTTTCAAATACTGGCCGGAAATCAAAACGTCGAAATTGTCAGAATCAGATTTTGTAGCAGTGATGAGTTTGACTGATAATCCGCAAATATATAATGCTTTAAAAGCTCATTTGAGCAGCAGTGATGCACCAGAGGATTATATTCGCTATGCATTGTCCCATCAGGCAGAAATGGTTACTGCGGGAATTTCCGAACTGATATCAGGTCCGGTACGAACCCTGGTCGAATCCGGTAATAAGAGTCAGGAGAATCTGGCCATTAAGGCGATCAGCGCATTTCACATTGGAGGTCTGGATCGGGCCATTATGGAATTGGATAAATCATTACTTGACAACGAATCCCGAGTGCTGATTATCGACATTATAGGACGTTCTTCAGAGCCCCAATTGGATTTTTTGGAAGGTGTAGTTGGTGATGGGTCGCAGGATTTTTCCATTCGTTTATCGGCACTTTTGTATATGATACAGGCAGATCAAATACGTGGAATCCGGATGTTCGATCGGTATTTTCCAAATATTAAGGATGAAAAAAGAAAAGAGATGATCCGGGTTTTTTCCTCTGATGTGGCTGGAGTAGAGACATTATTGAAGCTGTACCAATCGGGATACTTAAACAGTGGTTTGTTCGATGCTGCCGCTGTGGACCGGATTGTGGAAATTTCTGATTCTAGCACCGAAAGCCTGAAACTAAAACGCAACTTTGACCAATGGACCAATCCCGTAGTATCGATGGAGAAAACAGTTGAATTGGAAAGGTACATGGATATTGTCCGCACGGTAAAAGGAAATGAAGTGCGCGGCCTGGAATTGTTCAAAACATGCCTGATGTGTCACCGGGTTGGTGATGAAGGTCAGGATCTCGCCCCTGCGCTGGATGGCTCCAAATATCGTACCGATGAAGCGGTTCTGACCGCCATCCTCGATCCTGATGCGGCGGTCGAGTCGGGTTATTCGGTGTACCGGGTGGTGAAGAATAATGGTAGTATTGTGGAAGGTTTACTGGTTGAGAAAAATGACAGTGGAACGACGATTGGTTTCATCGGTGGAAGTAAAACATTTATCCCAAAAACGGATATTGAAAGTGAGTCTTTTTTGACCGGAAAGTCCTTTATGCCCAAAGGATTGATCGATTCATTCACAGACCAGCAGGTGGCGGATTTACTGGCTTTTATCCGGTCGTTGAATTGAGTCCCAATAGCGATAGAAAGTACAGTGCCTTGGGTTATCTGCTCCCGGTATGGCAGTAATCCGGACGATTCGTGAGATCGAAGCATAACAAATTTCTACCTCCTGGTTCAGTAATTTCAGATTCATTGCCCCTGTGATTTCCATCAATTCTCTTTCGAGGTACTGTAGTGAAATACCGGGAAGAATATTTCGGTAATATTTTATCCCATTCCACAAGTTTTTGATCATGGTCCGGGCTTGGTTATCGGACACGGTCTTCTTCGAAACCATTCCCTTCAAATAATCGAGGTACAATCGAAGTTCTTTCGCAAACATATGCGGCCTATTCGGATGATTGATGATATTTATTCGGCCATAGATATGCGATACCATATCCTTTAGCGAACAAATTCTGTCGAAGTAGGCGATGTTGGGGCCTGGACATATCGCTACACCGATACCACCAGAAGATGAGTTGATGTCCATATTGGTCAACGCAGAATTGCCCAAACCCTCGCATAGACACATTTTTTCCAATACTTGCTGAATCTTTTCATTCCTCACTTTTGGGTCTGAAATTTCGGCTTCCAATTCCCGGATTTTCCTTTTTTGGTACCGTCGGGAAGCTTCGCAAATGGGGGCTGTAGTGAATTCAGTATTGAAAGTTAAGTGTTTTTTCAGGCAAGGGGCACCTGGTTTTCCTTTTTGAATTTTCTTTTGCTTCTCCACTTCCGCTGAGCTGTTGCGGATGGTATGGAAAGGCACACCCAGGGGAGATACGCCGCTCAGGTATAAATCCTTTTCTCCGGATGTACTGACCTGATCCATGGTCCTTTTATCGATATTTACGGCTTCGGGAACCAGTAAAAAAGGTGATCCCCAACCAACGGAGTCGAGTTTGTACCGTTCCAGTAAAAAATCGTGCTCTTGAGCTGTTCCCACCCCACCCTGTGCCGTAACGGCGATTTGGGGAGGATGGGGTAGCGATAACTTTCCTTCTGGTAATTTGGTGTTTTGGTAAATATCGAGCAGCGTTTCGTGGAGTTCTTTTCTTTTCTCTACAAATTCCTGGAGAATAGGCCCCATTAGGTATCCATCAGAAACAAACGCGTGACCCCCGCAATTGAGACCCGATTCGATCCGGAATTCTGAAACCCAGAATCCTTTTTTGGCCAGAAATTTACCCTGGATGAGCGCAGACCGATAATCGCTGACCTTTAAAACAATTTTTTTACGAACATTTCCGGTAGGATCCGGGTAAAAATCATCAAAATGGGTCAGATATCCATACAACCTGGGGTTGAATCCGGCTGATAAAATAACGGAGGATTGGAGCGTGCTGTTTGCAAAGCCCCTCAGCGCTGCGTGGGCATCGTTGTAAATGGCCGGTAGCGGCTTATTATTTTTAGAAAAGTTTTGAGTATCCACCCTGGTCATAATGTTTACATCGATCGAGCCAGGTGTGATGGATCTGATCAGATGCTCCTGCGCTTGTTTTCGATTCTCCCCCTGAAGGGTTAACATGCGTTCATATTCCTGCTTAATCTCGGATTGTTCAGGTAACAATTCAAAATATTTAGTCAAATCAGAGCCCGGTGCATAGGGCGTGTTTTTCAATTTTTTGAAATTGAGTTGCACTATTCGATTAACCAGGTCCAGGTAGGCTGTGATCCTCCTGGCCCTGGAATCTTCCTCTTCCAGGCCTATGGGTTGATAGTTAAACCCATATTTGCCACAATAGTATTCCCGCATTTGTTCGGTAAGGCGGTGGTCAATAATAGAGATGGCAGACGAAATTCCATATTGAGCTACGCGAATAGGGGTATCAATGGTGTATCCTGTTCCCATTACCGGAATGTGGAACGTATGTTGAGATCCAGATGGCATATTGTAGATGGTTTGGTTTTGAATTATAAATTGGGTTTTAGGCTATTGTTTGAAAAATTTTGTACTGACTGACTTCCCGTTACCATCTAAAACGGCAACGTAAACCCCACCAGCTAATCCTTGTGGTAAGGTGAGGGACAGGATGTTGTTACCCTGATAAAGGTCCAGGTTTTTTTGCCATACGGTTTTACCATTGACGTCTCTGATTTGCAGCCTGGCATCCTGTCGATTGGAGCACTCTATGCGAACGGCCATCCTCAGTTCAACTGGGTTGGGGTAAATTTGCATGGAAAATGGCCGGTAAAGATTGTCCGATGCGGTCGGAGTTAACAGTGAACCTGCCACGAATATTTGATCGCGAATAATATCTATCGACGTATTACGGCGAATAATGTGAGAAAGCCTGGTATTGCGAATCCAGGTTTTTTCATCGTGTGTTAAGCCGGGATCGTTTTCATAGTAAAATCGATCTCCATCCCGGAGAGATTCAAATTGTTGTTGAATAATGGTGCGAGCCGTAGGACCAAATAAAGAATTTAATACATGATCTTCGGCCAGCATACCAGCCCACGGATCGACGTTGTTTACATCCTTGTACAGTTCAGCCAGGGTGTTACTCATTAAGGGGTCCTGGGTAATCTCCGGGAATGAGTTCACCGGGTTCATCCCAAAATCAGCCCGAATCGTGTTGTAATCAGGAAGTCCCCGGTCACGACCCCGATTCAAATTTATGGAGACCAGATCCAT